>DJFO01000108.1:3718-16449 GCA_002432555.1 Marinagarivorans sp. UBA5870 | reverse complement strand
CAAACTCCCAGCCCGGCGCGGGGCTCAAAATGCGCTGCTTTTTCCATCTGCCGATAGGCGTTTTTCACCGCGTCCGAATTGGCCTCCGGCAGGGCTATCTGCAGTACCACGAATAAATCCCCCGGTTCCTTGCCCGGCAGCCCGCGCCCCTTTAAGCGCAGTTTGCTGCCGCCGCGGGAATTGGGAGGAATTTTGAGTTCCACCGGGCCAGATGGAGTCGGCGCCCGCACGGTGGCCCCGAGCGCCGCCTCCCAGGGGGCAACCGGTAGGTCCAGGTAAAGTGTGCGACCGTCGACGTGGTAAAGCGGGTGAGGCNNGAATTCCACTTCGAGGTACAGATCGCCGGTGCCGCCAGTCCCGCCCGGCTCGCCTTGGCCCGCAAGCCGAATTTGCTGTCCTGGGGCTATGCCCTTGGGGATTTTGACCTGAATGGTGCGCTCCTGCAGACGCGGGCGGCCGTCGCTGCCGCGCTCCGAATGTCGCAAAGTGATGGTGCGGGTCGCGCCCCGGTAGGCGTCTTCGAGGTCGATAATAATCCGCGCGTGCGCGTCTTCGCCTTTGCGCGGTCCGCCGGCGTGGCCGTGAAAACCCCGCCGCCCGCCGCCGAAAAGCGACTCGAAAAAATCGCTGAATTCTTCCGGGTCCGCGCCCATGTCGCCATAAGCGCCGCTGCGAAATTGAAAATCCCGGCCCCAGTCCGGCGGCGGACGAAAGTCCTGCCCCGCCTGCCAATTGCGCCCGAGCTGGTCGTAGGCGGCGCGTTTTTCCGGATCTTTGAGGACCTCGTAGGCTTCGTTCAATTCTTTGAAGCGCGCTTCCGCATCCGACTCTTTGCTCACGTCGGGGTGGAATTTGCGCGCAAGCTTACGGTAGGAACGTTTAATGGTTTCCTGGTCGGCGTCGCGGGCGACGCCCAGGAGTTGGTAATAGTCTTTGTATTCCATAGGCGGCCTTCTCTAGGCGGCTATTTGTACACTACGCGGCTATTTGTACACTACGCGGCTCTTCGTATCTTAAAGGCGGCTGCCGCGGTTACCTCACAACCACCTGCGATAAAACGGCGCCGCGCGAGGCGGCACCGTTCGTATGGGCCGCTGCCGCGCCATGACCCGTTGATCGGCTAGGCGCGCAGCCACCCTCGCCATCAGGCGGCTTTGCTGTCGCGGCTTTCGGCTTTGTGTTCGATCACGTTGCCCTGGTTACCCTGGGTACCCTGGTTAATGGTTATCGTCCGGGGTTTCATGGCCTCGGGGATTTCTTTCACCAGGCGGATGGTCAACAAACCGTTGTTAAGCTCCGCGCCCGTGACTTCGACGTAGTCCGCAAGATTGAACTTGCGCTCGAAAGCCCGGTTGGCGATGCCTTGATGGAGATAGTGACGCTCCTCCTCCTGGTTTTTCTTGCCGCGCACGGTGAGCACGCCTTTTTCCACCGACAGATCGAGTTCGCTTTGGCTGAAACCCGCTACGGCCAGGGTGATGGCGTAACGGTTTTCGCCGAGCATTTCGATGTTGTAAGGCGGATAGCCGGAAGTCACCGCGTCGGTGCGCAGAGCGCTGTCCAGCAGGGATGCCAGACGGTCAAAACCGACGCTGTTGCGATAGAGGGGAGTTAAATCGATTGTGTTCATGACATATCCTCCAATAGAAGCAATACGTAATAAAGACAATGTCGAGCCAGCCGGCCCGAGTCGCACCGGCGCCTGATGGCCGCCGCGTGGACATTCGATAAATAAGTGCGCTTGGAAAAAATTCAAGGGATTTTTTTTTAAATAAAACTACAGGGTTTCCGCGCGCGAGGAAAACTGATTTTGGTCCGAGACCATTCACCTGCGACCGGCGGCCTGCGTTTTATTTTTGGGGCACCAATATGCCGAGACCTGCCTGGGCAAATTAAATACGTAACCACATCCAATAGGAAGCCACCGCCGCAAATATCGCAGATGCCAGCGGCAGGCCCAACCGCGGGTACCAAGGTTTTTTTCGCAGCGCCAATAGCACCGGCAGAATGAGCAGGACTATAGCGAGCTGGCCGACCTCGACGCCGATATTAAAGGCAAACAGTGCGAACACGCGCTGTCCCGCCGGCATCCCCAATTCGCCGAGCGCGCCCGCAAAACCCATGCCGTGCAAAAGACCGAAGCCGAAGGCGAGGAAGCCAACGCGGCTGACCACGGGAACAATATTATTCAGCGCGGCGATGATGGCGGAGGCCGCTATGCCCACTTCCACCCATTGGCCAGGAACCATCAGCCACCCCAACCCCGTGGCGATGAGCGTGATGGAGTGGGCCAGTGTAAAAGCCGTCACGGTCCAGACAGTCGCGCCGACCGCGCGAGACATATCGCCCTGCGGCGCCCAGCGTCCACGCACTCGGCTCAAAACGCCGCACGACAATAGTGTCATCAGAAAAAGGAGATGGTCGAAACCGAGCCAAATATGTATCACACCCTGCCGGCCGAACTCCAAGCCCGTGCGCCAAACGTTAGCGCCCGCATCGATTTGCAGGTAACGCTGCTCGGCGGTTATTACCCCGCTGAAATCCGCCTCGCCGACTCGCAGATTCACCAATAATTTGTGCGCGGTGTCGGTGGCAAAAAAAGCCTCGTAATTCAGCATTAAATCCCCCGCCCCGGCGCAGTCGGCGCGCAGCGGGACTATGAGATAGCCCTCGCCGGAGCGCTCTGTGACCTGCCAATCGGGGTCGACCCAGAGGGCGCAGGGTTGGCCGCCACGGGTGGTACGCCACTGCTCCGCGAGATAGCGCTGCACCGCGTCCGAACGCGCCCGAAGTTCGCCCCACAAAAGTTGGCCGTCCTCGTTAGCGTCCAGTCCAAGAGTCCGGTGCAGATCGTACAGGCGCAATTGCCATTCGCCGCGCAACACACCCTCGCCATCCACCCCACCGCGCAGGTAGGCGGTGCTGAGACTGTGGGCGCCGGACAAAAGGGGAAAAAACACCAGAATGACGCCTGCCAAAAGGTAGCTGGAGCACAGTGTGTGGGCAGCGACACCACGAAGGCTCCATGCGCCGCATCGGCGCTTCATAGACTCCCCTGCTTTGCCAATTGGCGGGCGCGTTCAAGCAGCTCCCGGTCGCGCCATTCCCGGCTGCGCTGCCAGTTCACTTCCGCCCAGTGCAGGGCCAGGACGGGATCCGGCTTGAGGTCCAGGTAATAACGTGCGAGTTCGCCCGCGTGTTCGGTATCGGCTCCCCCCCCCCNNCCCGCAACGTCACCCGGGCGCGCAGACGCTGTTGCCAACCGGTGCCGCCTGCGAGCAGTTCCGCGTGCGCGAGGCGCAGCAGGAGAGCGTCGTCGTCTCCGCTCATGCTAACCAGCGGACCCACCTCCTGCAGCACCAACTGCGGCCGGCCCAGCGCCAGCTGCACATCGGCCCACTGAGCGAGAAAACTGACACTCGCTCCGGTGCGACCCTCACCCACCCAGTGGTCGGCCGCCGATAAATCGCCGAGCCGCTGCGCCATGTCGGCCAGCAGTTGCAGCAGCCAGGGACGCCGGGCGTCGGACGGCAGGCCGGTGCGCTCCACCAGTTGCACCAGCTGATCATAGGTTCCCTTTAAGCGCTCGGGCTCGCTCTCGCTTTCCAGGGCACAGGCGGAAACAGTCAGTAAATCTGCTTGACCCAGCAGCGCGAAGCAGGCGCGCCGCGCTTGCGCCGGTTGGTCCTGCACCAGGTAAATCCGCGCCCGCAACAGCTGCGCGGCTGGGTGGCGCGGCTGCAGTTGCGTCACGCGGTCCAGGGTACGCAGAGCCGCAGTAAAGTCGTGCCGATGCTGCTGGACCCGAGCCAACGCAAACCAGAGTTCCGCATCATTCGCATCCAGCTCAAGGGCGGGCCCCAGAATCGCTTCGGCCTGCCCGTAAAGATGCCCGCGCCCCGGCAATGCCGCCTCGACCAAATAGGCGTTGGCCAAACGCGCGGCGGTGGACGAATCCAATGCGGCTGCCGCCGCGCGGGGAGTAGGGGGCCAGGTCGCGATCAGCGTGTCGACGCTGGCGGGCGTGAAGCCTTCCCCGGCGGCCGCCTTGGCGGCGCCGGCCAAAAGCAGGATCCAGACAAATTTCATTGGTTCTCTCCTTAAAAATGCATCCCTGCGTGATGAACTCTTGGCGGCAGGGCGGTGGTAGGTCGCACCATGGGTGGACACGCGTAGCGGTTCCACTCTACGCACCGTCTTCGCAGGGCGGATGCCAGCGGCGATCCGCCACCGCCAGCGCCGGTCAGGCGGAGCCGGGCAGAGGATCGGCGAGATAGGGGAAGGTGCTCTTCAATTTGCTGGCCGACGTGGGCGCGCCGTCGGTGAAGGGCACATTGCCCACGCTGGCGTCCGCCGGTTTACACAACCCGAGATCCGTGGGCATGCCGTTGACCGGAATCGGATAACACAGCCGCCCCATCACTACTCGCAGCGATATATCCACCACGTCATCCCCCGGCCGCCGGCCGTTGGGATACCCGGCCAGGTCGTCGCCCGCCACGCCGAAAGGCGATTGATCCGCGGCGGGTTTGGCCGCTATGGCGGTGTTCAACCGCAACATCTCAGCGGGGGTGACCTTGGCGAGCTGGTTGACGCCCGGAAAACCGGTGAGAAAAGTCGTGACCAGATCCCTGCGGGGAAAATGGGTCGGTGCGAGGGTGGCGAGGCTCGTGCCCAATGTCCCGTTCACCGCGTCGCGAAACAGCAGATTGAGAATTTCCGGCAGGGTGGGGTTGGTGACGTAGGTAGCGAACTGCCGGTCGTTTTTCGGCTCGGCGCTGGAAAAGCGGTCCTTGTCTTTCAGGCCGATCACCAGCTCGTTCACGAGAGGGCTGCCGAGGCGCGAAACCTGCGTCAAGGCTCCCGCATTCAGGTCGGGGTTTTTGAACGTGGGCAGCGGATTGAGAACGCGCGCCTTAGGTAGGCTCGCGGTGGTCCAAGCGCCGATGCTGCCGTTGCCCGTGCCGATCACACACGTCTTGGGAATTTCCAAAGCGAGAGTGGTAATGTTTTTGAAGGCGAGATCGTCGTTATTGCCGGCCTGGGTAATGCCGCTGGGAAAACCACCGCCATCACCGGCGCCCGGCGCGCTGTCGCCTTCAATCGGAACGTAGTTGACCAAATCGAAGGTTTTCCCGAGGTTGACGACGAAGGCATCCTTGCGCTGGCCGACAAATACCCGTCCTTGAGCACCGCAGTTGGGGATGGCCACGTCATAAATAAAACTGTCGGCGTAGGCCGTGTAAGCCGCGCGCGAGCCAAACGTTTTGGTGCCGATAAAATCCAGCGGTTTGGTAAATCGGCTGTCGCCGGTGGCGGCATGGGTGAGCGGGGCGCGGGACTTGCGCTTGTCGCCGGCCACCAGAGTCACGCTGTAGGTTTCAAAAAAATTCAGTGCGCTGGTGTCGGCGGCGCTCACCGGCCCAATATTTTTGAGGGGCACTGCCACCGGGCGCGCGGCGCCGGGCGCGCCCACCGGAAGGGTGAGACCGCCGCTGCCGGCCAACATCTGGTTGAAGCGAAATTCGTAGGTGAGATCCGGAGCGGCATCGCCGTCACTGTCGATATGAATGCTGTAGACACCGGCGGGATCGAGCGCAAAATAATTGGGTCCGCCATAGGCGTCCTGCAACGGCAAATAATTCGCGATCAATGTGACGTAATCGCCGCGGCCGACTTCGTAGCTGTTGAACAGATAAAAGTCGGTGGAATCCAGGGTGGGCAAGCGGGTGATATTGGGTGCTTCCCGGTGGCTGGAGGCGAGGCAGACGCCAGCGCTGAAGGCGCCGACGATTGCGATCAAAGGATAAATTTTCATAAGTTTTCCTCTGGGATATTTATCGATGGTCGAAGGCCGGTCGCACCCCAAATAATTCCGCGGCCCGCAATTGAACACGCTGGACAAGCGCGAGATCTAAATTTGGAAATTAACGACCAGACGGAGTAGAAACGTCACAGGGCGCACGGCGGATGCAGTTTTTCGAGGTCTATTTTTGTGGCAATTTTCAACGCGGCAGCCGCACTTAATGGGTTTCCACCTGCGCGGGAATGACGGAGCTTTGCATCGGGCACCTACCGGGTTCCGCGCAACAACTCTCCAGCTCTCGTCCCCGCGAAGGCCAATTCCCAACCGTGCTTGGATCGCCGTCCAAACCCGCGGATGAGGCGTTTGCGCGAGTAGCGCAGCGCCCAACTCGTTCAACCGCCGCTCCCATTGCCATACCGTCTGGTGCACCCGCACATGCTCTAGAATCAGCCGCTGAAATCGCCGCCGCGCCGGGCCGCCCAAGGTACCGAGCACATAGGCCGCCGCCAGCGCGTGGCGGCGGTTCTCCGTCAGATAATTCATGGTTCAAGACACCTCCTGAGCCTTTCTAAACCGCGGCGGATCCAGCTTTTGACCGAACCGAGGGGTTGAGCGAGCGCAGCGCACACTTCTTGATGGGTGAGGCCATGGAAATACGCGAGCTGAATCGCGTCGCGCTGCCGCTCTCCGAGGGCATCGAGACAGCGGTCGATGCGCACCCGATCGCGCGCCTGATGCAGATCGGACTCCGGCGTTGGACCATCTTCTTCAACGGCGAAGTTGGGCGCGGCGCGCGCTTGCCGCCGCCGCGCTGCTCGCAGTATGTCCAGCGCGCGGTAGCGCAGAATACTCACCATCCAGGTCAGCACCGAACCTTTCTCCGGTTGATATTCCGCCGCGTTGTGCCAGATGCGCACAAAGGCCTCCTGCACGGCTTCCTCCGCGAGATCGCGCCGGCGCAGCATGCGCAGGCCGACAGCGTAGAGTTTGCCGGCAGTGGCCTCATAGAGCTTGGCGAAGGCCTGCTGATCACCCTGCGCCGTCGCGCTCAGCCAGCCAAAATGGGGATTGTGTGGATCATCCATAAACCCTCTGAATTATTCAGTTGCAAAAAAAAGAGCGCAAAAGAGATTATTACGCTGACGACCTTTGCCCGCGCCGGGAGGTTGGGCTGCGGGCATAGCGCGTGCTCCGCGTCGGTTCACCTCGAGAAGATAACCGGGCGGTTGTCGGCTTATACTGCGACAAATGCGCAGCACTTCTTCTTACGCAACCGGCAGCGGGGCGGATGAGCGGCGGGGGAATTTTTTGGGGTGACACAACGACGGCGGGCGACAGCGTGGAATTTAACAAACGTTTTTGGTTGATCGAATTGTTGGCCTATTGGGAAGGGCGCGTGAATACCACGAGCCTGATCCATCACCTCGGCCTGTCGCGCCAGCAGAGCAGCGCCGACCTCAATGCCTACAGCGCCCAAGCGCCGACCAATCTGACTTACGACGTTTCCCTGAAAGCTTATTTGCCAACGGCGGATTTTCAGCGGCATTTCATCAGCGACGACGCCGCGGAGTACTTGTCCTGGATGCAGAACCCTTCCGCTGCCCCCGCGCCTATATCCGCCCCGAGCGCCAAATTGGCAAACCTGGCCCTGCGCCTGCCGGCGCGCAAGGTGGCCCCGGAACTGGTGCGCGGCCTGGTAGCCGCGACGCGCCAACGCCTGCGCGTCCAGGTGGACTACGTCTCGCTCGCCAATCCTCAGCGCGAGAGCCGCGTCATAGCGCCGCACACCTTCGTCAACACCGGTCTGCGCTGGCACCTGCGCGCCTGGTGCGACAAAAGCGGCGGTTACCGCGATTTTGTCCTCAGCCGTTTTCGCGGCGCGCCGATCCTGCTCGACAAGACCCAACATCCGGTGGAGCACGACACCGCGTGGAACACCCAGATCACCCTAATTTTGCAGGCCGACCCGCGTTTGAGTCCCGCCCAGCGCGAGGTACTGGAGAACGATTACCAGATGCTCGGCGGCCAACTGCATATCACCACTAAAGCCTGCATGGTGCCCTATTTGCTGAAGGAGATGCAGATCAACACCAAAATGCTCGAGGGCGCGCCCGAGGCGCAGCAGCTGGTGCTGGTCAATCGAGAGGACGTTAAACCCTGGCTGTTCGACAATTGAAGCAACTCAGCCCGCCCGCGCGGGTCGCGCTTTAGCCCGGTTAGCCCCCAGCACGCAGAGCGCCACCAGCAAGGCGATTAACCAGGCCGTCCAGGCCACTTTTTCATCGAGAATCAGTAGGGCGGCGAGCAGCGTAAAAAACGGCTGCAGCAGCTGCATGAGGGCGACCCGTTCCATAGGTCCACGAGCGAGCACCCTGTACCATAGAAACATACCGGCGGACTGGCTGACCAAGGCCAAGTAGGCAATCGCCAACCAGGCCGCCGCGCTCAATTCGCCCAAATGCAACCCGGTCGGCCGCACCATGGCGAGCCCCCCGAGGAGCGCCAAGGTCCACGGCAGTGTGAGCACTATGGCCCAGCTCATTATTCGCCGGCCGCCGTGAGCGCGGGAGAGGCGCCCGCCTTCCACGTAGCCCACCGCGGCGGCGAGCACGGCGAGACCGAGCAGGCCGTCGCCCAACATGAGTCGCTCGACACCCGCGGTAAAAAAGAATCCGCCGCTGCATAAAGTTCCCGCCATCGCGAACAGCCAGAAGAGAGCGCCGGGATTGCGGCGGTCGCGCAGGCAGGCGTAGGCGGCGGTCACCGCCGGCAGCGCCGCCAGGGCGACCGCCCCGTGACTGCCGGGAACCTGGCGCAGCCCGAAGGCCATCAAAGCGGCGAACCCCACCACGGCGAAGAGCGATGTCAGGCAGAGCGGCAGCCAAACGGCCCGCGGCGGCACCCAGCCATCGCGCAGGATGAGGACCAGGCAGAGTAAACCGGCACCCCAGAGCCGCAACAGCGTGACCACCTCGGGCGCGGCCTCGAGCGCCGCCAGACGAGTGAAGGGTACGGTCAGGCTGAAGAGCACCACACAAACGAGCGCAAGCAATAGATTCATAAGCAATTCTCTGTATCACGTGCCGTTACAGTGCCGGAAATGACTACTTTGATACAGATACAGTTACACTGGAAAACTTCTAGTACAGACGGTGCGGTCACATGAATCGTTACGAAATGCTCGCGGCCAAAATCGAGGAAAAAATTCGCGCGGGGGAGCTGCCGGCCGGGGAGAAACTGCCGTCGGTGCGCGCCTGGGGCCGCGGCGAAAATGCGAGCCCGGCCACGGTGGTGGAGGCCTATGAACTGCTGAAAGAGCGCGGCCTGGTAGAGGCGCGGTACCGCTCGGGGTTTTATGTGCGCAATACTCCCACCGCACCTTTGGCCGTCACTAAAACCGCACCGAGTTTTGTAGCCCCCGCNNGCGCCAGGCGATGCACGACCCGCGCATTTTTCCGTTTGGGGCCGCGTCACCCCTGCCGGATTTTTTTCCTTTGAAAGCCTTGAACCGCTGCATCGCACAGGTGGTGCGCGACGAACCTGCGCTCGCCTCCGAGTACCGTTTTCCGCCCGGCTCCGAGGCCCTGCGTTACCAGCTCGTCAAACGTTACAGCACCTTCGGTGTGAACTTAACGCCCGACACGGTGATAACCACCAGCGGCGCGATCGAAGCCATAGGGCTCGCGCTCACGGCGGTTGCCCGCCCCGGCGAGCTGGTTGCCGTGGAAACGCCGACCTATTTCGGCATTTTGCAGCTGGTGCGTTCGCTCGGTTATAAAATTCTGGAGATTCCGCTGGATCCGGTGCGCGGGCTGACCCCCGCGGCCGTCGAGCGCGCCCTGGCGAAATCCGGCGGTCGACTGAAAGCGCTGATCACGGTGGCGAACTTTTCCAATCCATTCGGCACGCTGGTCAGCGACGCCGATAAAAAAACCCTCGTGCGGCTCGCGCGAGCCAACGACTTGGTGATTATCGAGGATGATATTTACGGCGATCTCGCTTTCGACGGACAGCGCCCGCGTCCGCTCAAGGCCTTTGATGCGCACGACACGGTTATTCTCTGCGGCTCCTTCGCCAAAACCATCAGCCCGGCCCTGCGGGTTGGTTTTGCGTGCGCCGGCCAATTTACCCAAACGATGATTGTGCAAAAAGCGGCACGCAGCTCGGGCGTTTCCGCCCTGGCGGAGGAAACGCTCGCGCTTTACCTGGCGTCGGGCAACTACGAGCGACACCTGCGGCGCGTCCGCCGCGAGTACCACACCCTCACGGCGCAGTACACCCAAGCGGTGCTCGCGCATTTTCCCGCGGGGACTCGCGTCAGCCAGCCGGCCGGTGGTTTTATACTCTGGGTGCAATTGCCGGGGGATTTGGATTCCCGCTTACTGCAGGGCAGGGCTTTAAAACAAAATATCAGCGTAGCGCCGGGACCGCTGTTTTCCTCCAGCCACCGCGACTATGTAGAGTTCATCCGTCTCAACTGCGCGATTCCCTGGAATGCCCAAAGCCAGAAAGCTGTGGCTGCGCTCGGCAATATCATCACCGAGCTGGCCGCGGCCTAAGGCGACGGCCAGCGGCCGCCCGCTCAGCCCTTATTTTTGAAGGTGGAAATCAGGTTGAGGGTGAAACCGACCGAGAGGACGGCGTACATCAAAAAGTTAAGAAAATGATTGCGGTAGTCGTAAACGAAGGTGCTGACACCCACCATGACGAGGCCGGTGATCAAAAACACCTGACTTGCGTTTCGCAAGGTCAATTTCATTTAAGCCTCACATCATCAAGGGTGGTGGGCGGTTGAGCCGTTAACCGCGGCCGTTCACATGCTCGACGCGATATTTATATCATCAACCTTCAACTTCCTGTAACAAATTCCGCCGAGGATTCCGCAACGCCCTGTTGCCCATTTTTCGGAGGATCCTCTTATGGCCCAGCGTTTTCCGTTTGCCACTTGTTGCGCGTTGCTTTTTTGCGCGGCTGTTCACGCCCAGACGACACCTCACGCCCAGACGACGACTCACGCCCAGGCGGCACCTTACGCCCAGGCGGCACCGGGCCATGCCCAGCCGCATGACTGCGGCCACGATGAACACGACAGTGCTCACCTGCGCGAGACGGCGGGCCGGCCGGTCGTCTGGCAGGATTCGCGCGCGGCAACGGGCCAGCCGGTGCGGCTCAAAATTCTCGGCTTCAACGATTTCCACGGAGCGCTGGAGCGCCGCAGTCTCGCGGGGCGGCCGGTCGGCGGCGCGGACGTGCTGGCCGCCTACCTCGCCGCCGCTTCGGCGGAAGTCAAAGGCAACAGCATCGTGGTGCACGCCGGGGACCACGTGGGCGCGTCGCCGCCGGCCTCCGCCCTGCTGCAGGACGAGCCGTCGATCCAGTTTCTCAACCTGCTCGGCAATCGTTACTGTCGCTCGTTGCGGGGCGAGAGTTTCGGATTGCCGGGCCGCGACCTTTTTTACAGTCTGTTCGGCAGCCGCTGCAATCTCGTCGGCACTCTGGGCAACCACGAGTTCGATGAGGGCGTCAGCGAAATGTTGCGCCTGATCCGCGGCGGAGACCATCCGCAGGGTCCCTTTCTCACCCAATCGTGGCGAGGAGCGGGTTTTCCGTACATCACCGCCAATGTGGTGGACACTCAGACTCAGCGGCCGATTCTGCCGCCCTTCACTGTGCTCAAGGTCGGCGGTGTCGAGGTGGGTTTTATCGGCGCCGTACTGCGCGAAACGCCCACCATAGTGACGCCGGCCGGCGTCGCCGGCGTCACATTTCTCGATGAAGCCGACTCGATTAACAAGTACGCCAAGCTACTGAAAAAAATGGGCGTGCGCACTTTGGTGGTCACCATTCACCAGGGCGCTCGGCAAACCGCTTTTGAAGGAACCACCGGCGCTGAGATCACGCCGCTGCCCGGAGCCATAGGCGATATAGTGCAGCGGTTGCACGACGAGATCGACGTGGTGGTCACCGGCCACGCCCACGGGTTCACCAATCAGCTGGCGACCAATAAGTCCGGCGCGGTCCTGCTGGTCACCCAAGCTTTTTCCGCCGGCACGGCTTACGCGGACATCGACCTGACCATCGACCGCAAGACCGGTGACCTGCTGGAAAAGCGCGCGAAAATCGTGACGACCTGGGCGGATGAAGGCCCCGGGCTGACACCCGATGCCGCGGTGGCGGCGCTGGTGGCCGACGCGGTGGCCGCCGTGGCTCCGCGGGTGTCCGAGGTCGTAGGCGACAGCGCCGTCGCGCTGAGCCGCGCCGAGTCGACCGCCGGCGAATCCGCCCTCGGCAATCTGATCGCCGACGCTCAGCGCAGCGCCATGGCCAGTGACGTGGCGTTTATGAATCCCGGTGGGATAAGGGCTGACCTCGACGCGGGCCAGATCACCTGGGGCGACCTGTTTGCGATTCAGCCCTTCGCCAATGACCTGGTCCAGATGGAACTGACGGGTGCGCAAATCCTTACCCTACTCAACCAGCAGTGGAGCGGCGCCAACGCGGCGACACCGCGAATCCTGAAAACCTCGGGTATCACCTATACCTGGGATTTAAGCTTGCCTGCCGCCGAGCGCGTGCGGGTGGAAACCGCGATGATCAACGGCGAGCCCCTCTCGCTGGACGCCCGCTATAAGGTGACGGTGAACAGTTTCATGGCGTCGGGCGGCGACAATTTCACGGTGCTCACGCAGGGTGTGAACCGGGTGGTGGGGCCGGTGGATCTCGCCGCGCTGGTGCAATTTGTTCAGACGGCGCCGCAACCGGTGAACGCCGCTATTGAAGGCCGGATTCGGCGGCTGAATTAAATATCGCCCATTGCCGGGGGTGGGATCCGTCGAGGCGAGCTGGGGCAGAATCTGTGCCGTACCGCCGGAGGAATTTTATCGGGAAACTGATCTTCGCCGTCGAGTTCGGGCACCCGCAAGGG
>DJFO01000108.1:0-3689 GCA_002432555.1 Marinagarivorans sp. UBA5870 | reverse complement strand
ACGCCGGGGAATTCCGGTCGACCAAAATAATAACCCTGCAACAGATCGCAGCCCACTTCCTTGGCCAAGCGCAACTGCACGTCGGTTTCCACCCCCTCGGCGATGATTTCCAAGTCGAGGCTGTGGCCGAGGGCGGTGATGGCTTCGATCACCTTGCGATTGCGGTCTCGATGCACGTCGGCGAGGAAAAAATTGCGGTCGATTTTCAAGGTGTCCAGCGGAAAACGCGTGAGGTAGGACATGGAGCTGTAGCCCGTACCAAAGTCGTCTATGGCGATGCGCAGACCGGCCTCATGTAACCCCGACAACACGCGCACGCTTTTGTCGGGAAAACGCATCAGGGTCGACTCGGTGATTTCCAGTTCCACTTTTTCCGGGTTGATCTGATATTTCTGCACGGCGTTCAAGACGCAGTCGGAAATCGCCGAGTTGTAACAATAATTGGCCGGAATATTCAGGCACAAATCCGGGTTGATGGATTCGGTCTGCCATTTTTTTAATTGGGTGAAGGCCGTATTGAACAGCCATTCGTGAAACGGTTCGGTCAGGTTGAGCCGATCGATCATTTCCATCAGTTCCAGGGCGTGCACCGCGTAGTCGCTGCGCGGCCAGCGGCTCAGCACCTCAAGACGCTTCAGCTCGAAGGTCTCGGAGGTGACAATCGGCTGATAGACCAGCGAAAGCTCGCCCCGGGCGATAGCGCGCGGCAGCTCGGTCTCCAGAATATGTTGGCGGTTCCACTGATGTTTGTGCTGTTCGGAAAAATTGACAAAGTGCGCGTCGCCGAGCTGCTTGGCGCGGCGCAGGGCCTGATCCGCCTGCTTCATCAGCTCTTCGGCGCTTTGCGCGGTATCGGGGTAGGTGGCAAGACCAATGGACGCACCTATCAAAAGCGAGTGGCCGCTCAACTCGAAGGGAGCATCCAAAGCTTTCAGTAATTTGTCGGCAACCTTGCGCCCGGTATTGCCGTCCACTTGCTCCAGCAGTACCAGAAATTCATCGGCGCCGATCCGCGCGGGGCTGTCGGTATCGCGGCAGTGGCTGCGAATGCGCTCCGCCACCGCCTGCAGGAGTTCGTCGCCCACCGCATGGCCGTAGGTCTCGTTGATCGGCTTAAAATGGTCCAAGTCCAAATAGAGCAGAGCGCACCGCTGCTTATAACGGTCGCACCGCCTGAGAGCCTGTTCCAGACGATTCATCAATAAATTGCGGTTGAGCAGACCCGTGAGGGAATCGTAGTGCGCGAGATGTTTGACCTGCTTGTACAAGTCGCTCGCCCGCAGGGCATTCCAAATCACCCCGTACAGGCGCGCCGGCGTGACCTCGGTTTGGGGCAGGCAATCCTGCGCTCCCAAATGCAGTAGCTCGACCGCCATTTCCTCGCTGCCGGGGGGCGTCACCACCACCACCGCCAGCACATCGGCGGCGTAGTTCCGGCGGATCGCCTCCAGCAACACCAGCCCCTCCTGCCGCGCCACACTGGGGCCTATCAGGCAGCAGAGCGGCGCGTCCTCCTGCAGACGTTGCAAGGCATCGGCGCTGGAGGGGGCCTCCGTCAGCGCGGGAAATTCTTCCGGATACTTGCCCAGGGCTTGCGCCAAGGCGAGGCGGCCAGCGGGGGTATCATCGACAATTAAAATCGGCTTGGGGTGCGTTGCTAAACTGACCACACACTGGTGCTCCAAAAATCAAAACGCCTGCAATCCGGTGCTGGTTTATTGGCGGGTAGACCGGGAAAAACCTGGTCGTCCGGGGGTGGCCGCCTGCGAGCTGACCTCTGCCAAAACCAGGTTTTGCAAAGTGCGCGCCTGCGCCCGAGGGTATCCGTCTCCTTGAGCATAGCCGACGGCGGGCAGCCTGCAACCGCGCCGGCGGGCCGGAGATTCTGTGACTGTGGTCAACCCGGACCGGCGGTGGATTGGTTATGGTTGCGGCACATTTTCACGGGGACCCCGTCATGCTGCTGCCCACTAAAACAAAAACCGCGCTCGCTGGAGCCATGGGTTTGGTATTCACCGTCGCGGCGCTCAATGCCCAGGGACACGCCCTCTGGGATCCCCGCGGGCTGATCAAACCGAGAAACAACCGCGACGACATCAAAACCGGGCCCTGCGGCGTACCGCGGACCAACACCGCGGTGACTCTGGCCGCCGGCTCCACGGTTAACCTTGAGATCGAGCGCACTATTTTTCACCAGGGTTATTTCCGCATCGCCTTCTCACCGGCCAACGACCAGGGCTTCGACAGCCACGTGCTGGCCGAGCGCATCCCGGAAACCAGCGGCCAGCGGTACTACACCGTCAGCGTGACCCTGCCGGACATGGAATGCGAAGCCTGTACCCTGCAATTGATTCAGGTAATGCTCGATCGCAATCCCCCGACCAATTATTACTCCTGCGCCGACATTCGCCTGGTGCGGGACACCCCGCCGGACGACACCCAACCGCCGGGCAGCGTCGGCCAGGTGCTGGCGGTCCCGGGGGACGGCAGCGTGTTTCTGAGCTGGAGCAATCCATCCGACGCGGATTTTGCCGGGGTGCTGATTACGGAAACCGGCGCGCCCTCCACGGCCGTGCCGGAAAACGGGGTCGGCCACACGGCGGGAGAACAACTGGACGGGGCGGACATAGTCTTTTTTGGCAACGGCACCAGCGCGACCTTGAACGACCGCGCGGCCGGCACCCATTACTATCGGCTTTTTACTTATGACCAGAGCTACAACTACAGTCCCGCGGTAGCGGCGCAGGCGACGGTGGCCGCAACCGTCCCCAATATCGCCCCGCAACTGAGTCTGGTGGCCGAGCAGGGTCAGGCAACGGTCACCCGCGTGAAAACGGACGGAGGTCCCGTGCGGGTGCAGGCTTTGTTAAGCGATGCGAACGCCGCGGACGGCCACGCATTGACCTGGAGCGTCTCGGACCCGGGCCTCGTCGATGCCGACCAGGTGCGGGAACAATTCACCTTCGATCCCGCCGGTTTAGCACCGGGCACCTACACAGTGAGCGCCCAGGTGACCGACGACGGCGAGCCACCTTTATCCGCCGCGGCGGAACTCACCCTCACCGTGGAAAAACCCCAAACCTCGACCGGCGGATTTTTTGGGGGAGCCTGGCTGTTGTTTCTCGGCGCGCTACTGACGNNCGCTGCGCCGCAATAAACACCCCTTCTAATCCCTGAATAAATCTCCCGGAAAAGTTGGCCTGCAAGGGCCATTTCCGTTTATCCCTTTAGCCTTCCGCTGGTCTGGCAATTTTCGGGCTCAGTCTTAGATTATTTTTTTCTCGTTTGAGAATATCCATAACCGGAACACCCGCTGATATAACCGGCGCAACTATTTTTTTCCAAAATTTGTTTTTTCGGTTGTTGAATTTTTCCCGTCAGCGCCTCCAAAAACCGCACGCATCCCAGTATTTTCGCGGCTTTCAGCCGCCCCCATAATCGAAAACAGCCTTTTTGCGGGATTCCATAGCTGGAAATTCTTAAAAGCCCCCTATTGCCGGCCCACTGCCCAGGGACAATACTTTTTTTACGAAAAANNCCGGCGTCGGATGCCCAATCAAAGACTTGTTTAACCTATGAAAAACTTTCGACCCAGCAACCGCGGCTTTACCCTGATTGAAATGTTGATGGTAGTGGCCATGGTCGCCATTCTGACGGCCATAGCTCTGCCCGCCTATAACGGCTACGTC
>DJFO01000220.1:725-7733 GCA_002432555.1 Marinagarivorans sp. UBA5870 | reverse complement strand
GTATCCTGCCGCGGCCTTATCGTGGGCAAAACGCAGTTCGGTTTCCGTGGCGCCGTTTTGCATGGCATAGGCAATGCCGCGTTCCAGTTCGGAAGAATAACGACGCACTTGCGTGACCTTGATCACGCTGGCTTCTTCATCAATCCCGGTTCCGGGCTGATAATTGCCCTTGGTGATGATGATGAGCAGCCCGAGCAGGACGATGGCGCCAAGAATATAGACAAGGATATTTCCGGACTGGGAAATTTGGCGCTGGGCTGGACTCATGGCGTTCCTTCCATCACGGGGTTTAACGCGGCGATAGCGGCAGGCAGTCGCGGAAATGGCGGCAGGCTTCTGTGGCCTGCGCCTGTGTCAGTCCGCCAAGACGTCCGCGGAACAAAACGCCTTCCCCGGTTTTCAGCGGCACGACAATCGGCCCGGCATGAGCGAGGCTGGCAGGCAGTTTGGATTGTGCGCGGCGCAGGGCGTCATCGGCGGCAACACGGCTCGTATAGGCACCGATTTGTACGGACCACAGGTCTGATGGCGGCAATGCGGCAGGGGCATGCAACGCGACTGTTTGCGCGCTGGCGGCCGCAGGCGGTACGGCGAGTGCTTGCGGCGGATCTAAAACCACGTTTTGCGGTGTAACGGCCTGCGTGGATTTAAGGTATTCGGCTTCGCCTTTATACACGGCGGCGGCAATAAGGCCTGTCTCAATCCGGCGTGTTGTAATGGCGTCATAATCGCCCTGACCAGTCACTTCGCTATAGTCGCCGTTATCAATCGCGCTTCTGACTGTCTGGACGGCCTTATCTGTATCCGGTCTTGGATGCGGGGCCATGGCGATCTGTGCTTCCGGGGCATACGCAATCTGCGCCGTCGGTGTATTTGCTGCGCCAGCCGACGGTGCTTTGTCAGAGAACTGAATCATATAGAACTGCTCATCCGTCTCTGCTTCGGTGTTAAGGTCGCCTGTTAAGGGCGCGGCTGTGCCGGCTGTGGATGTGCCGGATGCCAGTGCAACCTGCGCCTCATAAACAGGCTTTGATGGCGGCGGTGTTGGCGGCTTTGCTGCAATCTGCGGCCCCGCATTATTCGGGATGCTCGCATTGCGGATATCATCAGATGTTCCGGCTCTGCCGGCAAAGGCTGTGTTCAGAATCTCGGACATATGGTCGTTCCGAGATTTCCATGAGCGGCCGCCAAAGACCACGCCGATCAGGCGCTGGTTGCCGCGCTTGGCCGACGCGATCAGGTTAAAGCCGGACGCGTTGATAAAGCCTGTTTTGAAACCATCCATGCCCGGATAGCTGTTCATCAGGCGGTTATGGTTTGTNNTAGGTCTTGCCGCGATAGGTGAATTGTTTCGTCGAAAAATAACGGTAGTAGTGCGGATAGCGCGCAATGACATAGCGTGCAAGGATCGCCTGATCGCGGGCGGTGGTTACCTGGCCGGGATTGTGCAGACCGTGCGCATTCTTGTACGTCGTGTTCGTCATGCCAAGGCCGCGGGCGCGCTGCGTCATACGAACGGCAAAACGGTCTTCCGAACCGCCGCCCAGATGTTCGCCCACCGCGATGGAAATATCGTTGGCGGATTTTGTGACCATGGCCAGAATGGCGTCTTCCACGCGGATGGACGACCCGGCAGGCAGGCCGAGCTTGCTCGGCGCGGCATTGGCGGCGCGCTGGGAAATCATAATTTTATCGGAAAGGCGGACTTCACCGCGTTCCATCGCATCGAACAACAGCAAAAGGCTCATTACTTTTGTCAGGGATGCGGGGTGCAGGGCCTTATTGGCGTGGCGCTGGGAAATGATCGCGCCGGTGCTGGCATCAACGACGATGGAGGCGTATTTAGGGTTTGAGGCACTGCCTTGGCTATTTTTGCGCGCGGCCTCTGCTTGCCCGGACAGGGCAAGGGCGAACACGGCCACCAGAAATAACGCAATCGTCCGGCCCAAAACCCTGTCTCCTGCAGACTTCGGTGCAAAGAGGAAGAATCCCTTTAAAGTCTGTCTGTTAGTATTGCCAATCATTATACCGAAGGAATCTTGAAAAAGTAATTACCGCCATCCGAACCCCCGAATAGCCCAATCGTTTCGTATTTTAGGCATAGTTAATGCACCCTGTCCAAAAAAACTGCGGGAAAATACATATTTTTGCACTGCACAAAAAGTTAGTTGACGAAGGGGGTAAACAGTGATAGGTTAATATTGTGCGTTGCAATAAATTTACGTAAGTCTTCGCAGCGCTACAACTATAGGAGGCAATGATGGCAGACCCTAAGCCAGCCAAAAAAGATGCAGAAAAAAAGACGACTGTCGTCGCGCTTGCGGCTTCTAAAGCCGCCCCAAAGGCCGCGACTTCACCTTTTGCTGCATTCCAAAGCTTCCCGTCGAATGATTTTTTTAAGGAGATGCCCATGTTTAAAGGTAACAAACAATTCGATAAGTTCACACAGGATGCCGCCGTTCTGGGCCAGGACCAGATGGATGCGCTTGTAAAATCCACTACAATTTTCCAAAAAGGCATGGAAGAAATCGTGAAAACGGTTTCCCAGATCGCTCAGGACGCTGGTGAGAAAAATGCTGCGGCGACAAAGACGCTGTTTTCCTGCAAAACATTGAACGAATTTGCCGAAGCACAATCAAAACTGGCGCAGTCCAGCTATGACGAGTTTCTGTCGAACGCGACAAAGCTGTCTGAACTGAGCGTAAAGCTCTGCACGGATTCCTTTGCTCCAATCAACGACCAGATGGGCAAAACAATGAAAAAAGCTACGGATTCCGCAGCCGCCTAATCAAACAGGCCCCAGTTTCAAGGAAAACCCCGCTCAATGGCGGGGTTTTTTTATCGCATTTTCGTTTCTTTGCGGCGCTTTGCCCCTCTTTTATTTCCGGCCCTTCGGGTCTATATTTTAAGATATTCCCGCCCTGTTTTGCGGTACAATAAATTTCATAAATAAAAAGATCATGGACACAATTTTGCGCCCTACATTTCTGCCGATCACAATGGACGATGACATGCCGGCCCTGCCGCCCCCCGATGGCGGGGACGGGGATGGATCGGGCGGCAGTGATCAGGACCGCGACCGTCAGACGGGCCTGCTTTTAAAGCCACGCCCCAAAACCAAAAAACCCTCGATGTATAAAGTCCTTATTTTGAATGACGATTACACGCCGATGGAATTTGTGGTCGAGACCCTAGAAATCTTTTTTGGCATGGATCGTGAAAAAGCAACTCGGGTCATGCTGGTTGTACATACTCAGGGCAAGGCGACGTGTGGCATATATTCCCGGGATGTAGCGGAGACCAAAGCGGCGCAGGTAAATCAGTACGCTCGCGATAATGAGCACCCTCTGCTCTGCGAGATCGAAGCAGTAGAGGGGGACGAATCGTAGCTGAATATATTCAGGTGAAAAGGCGATGTTGAGCAAAGAGTTAGAAATTACTTTAAATCTGGCATTTAAAGGGGCCCGCTCAAAGCGTCATGAATTCATGACGGTCGAGCATCTTTTGCTGGCGCTCATTGACAATGAATCGGCCGCCAACGTCTTGCGTGCCTGCGGCGCGAATCTGAGTGTACTGCGGCAGGAGCTGGTGGAATTTGTCGATTCCACTACTCCGCTCATTCCTGAGGCCGATAACGAGCGCGAGACGCAGCCTACGCTTGGATTCCAGCGCGTACTGCAGCGCGCCGTTTTCCATGTCCAATCGTCAGGCAAATCTGAAGTGACCGGGGCCAACGTCCTGGTCGCCATATTCAGTGAGCAAGAAAGCCAAGCAGTTTATTACCTGAAGCAGCAAAGCGTCGCGCGCATCGATGTTGTCAACTACATCACGCACGGCATCACCAAAGTCTCCGGCGAAACTGACCACGGATCTGAAGCGGGCCACGAACAAACTGACGACGAGGCAGTTTCGAGCAATACCGAAGCGGGCGCGGGCAACCCCCTGGATTCATATGCTACAAATTTGAACGAAATGGCTTTGCAAGGCCGTATAGACCCGCTCGTCGGCCGCGAATTCGAGTTGGAAAGGGTGGTGCAGATTCTCGCTCGTAGGCGCAAGAACAATCCGCTCCTGGTGGGTGAAAGCGGCGTTGGTAAAACGGCGATAGCGGAAGGTTTAGCGAAGAAGATCATCGACCGGGAGGTTCCCGGTATTCTTGCAGAGAGTGTCGTTTATTCTCTCGATCTCGGTTCGCTCTTGGCCGGGACCAAGTTCCGGGGCGATTTTGAAAAACGGTTCAAGGGTCTGCTGGCCGAACTGAAAAAACGCAAGAAAGCTATTTTGTTTATCGATGAAATCCACACAATCATAGGTGCTGGTGCAGCGTCAGGCGGTGTGATGGATGCATCCAACTTGCTGAAACCTTTGCTGACGACTGGCGAGTTGCGCTGTATCGGGTCGACTACCTTTCAAGAATACCGCGGTATCTTCGACAAAGACCGCGCCTTGTCACGCCGTTTCCAGAAGATTGACGTTAACGAGCCATCAATCGAGGATACCTACAAAATTCTGAAAGGTTTGAAGTCGCGTTTCGAGCGCCACCATAACCTCAAATACACCGATGCCGCGCTGCGCGCCGCAGCGGAACTGTCGAGCAAATATATTCACGATCGATTCATGCCGGATAAAGCGATCGATGTGATCGATGAAGCCGGTGCCTACCAGCAGTTGCAACCGGCCAGCAAGCGCAAGAAGCAGATCGGGATCCGTGACGTTGAGGAAATTGTCGCCAAGATTGCTCGTATTCCTGCTAAGACGGTTTCTTCTTCGGACAAAGAGCAGTTGGCCAAGCTCGAAGATGTTTTGCGCATGACCGTATTCGGCCAGGAGGAGGCGATCCGCGCAATAGGCGCGGCCATAAAGCTCTCCCGCGCCGGGCTCTCCAGTCACGAAAAACCGATTGGATCCTTCCTGTTTGCGGGTCCAACCGGCGTTGGCAAAACCGAGCTCTGTCGACAGCTTGCGAAAGCCATGGGTGTTGAGCTCATCCGATTCGACATGTCGGAATACATGGAGCGCCACACAGTGTCCCGCCTGATAGGAGCGCCTCCCGGCTATGTGGGCTTTGACCAAGGCGGTCTGTTGACTGAGGCTGTCACCAAGCAGCCGCACAGCGTGGTCTTGCTCGATGAGATCGAAAAGGCGCACCCGGATGTTTTTAATTTGCTGCTACAGGTGATGGATCACGGCAAGCTGACCGACAATAATGGCCGCGTCGCGGATTTCCGAAATGTAGTATTGATCATGACGACCAACGCCGGCGCGGAGATCTCCAGCCGTGCGTCGATCGGGTTTACCAAGCAGGATCATACAACCGACGCTATGGAAGTGATCAAGCGAACCTTCTCACCCGAGTTCCGCAACCGCTTGGACGCCATCATCCAGTTTGGATCTTTAGGCATGGACGTAATACGCACGGTTGTCGATAAGTTCCTGATGGAGCTCCAGTCCCAGTTGGACGACAAGAAGGTCACTATGGACGTGACGGACGAAGCGAGGGAATGGCTCGCTACCCACGGTTATGACGTCAAGATGGGTGCCCGACCTATGGCGCGTATCATCCAGGAGAAAATTAAGAAGCCCCTGGCAGAGATGGTATTGTTTGGCGCCCTGAGCGAGAGGGGCGGTACGGTCAGAATAAGCGTGAAAGGCAAAGAGTTAGAGCTCGCGGTAGAAGCCTGATGGTTTCTACCGGAGTCGAGGCTTATCTGGCGCGGTAGGTGATGCGTCCTTTGGTGAGGTCGTAGGGCGTGAGCTCCACTTTCACTTTGTCGCCCGTTAGGATACGGATATAGTTTTTGCGCATCTTGCCTGATATATGGGCCGTTACCACGTGTCCATTGTCCAGTTTGACCCGAAAAGTCGTGTTGGGGAGGGTATCAATCACCTCCCCGTCCATCTCAAAATTGTCTTCTTTCGCCATTCGGCAATTTCCTCAAGCTAACCCGCTACAAAACTGGCCTATGAGCGCGTGGGTGGGCACCCGCCAAAGAGGCGGCAATTTTGCCTGAATTGGGCGCGGGTTCCAAGTGCGGGGAAGGTTTTTTCTCAGGTGAACGTCAGCCAATGGTTATTGATGTACATTTGGAGCGGGCGATACTGGGTTTTGTAGCGCATCTTGGCGCATTCACGAATCCAGTAGCCGAGGTACACATAGGGTAGCCCGAGCTGCGCAGCCAGCTTAAGTTGTTCCAGCACGGCGAACACACCGAGGCTGCGGCTCGATTCTGCCGGATCAAAAAATGTGTAAATAGCGGACAATCCCTGATCGAGTTGATCGGAGACTGCAACGCCCACGAGCTTGTCCTTTGAGCGGAACTCTAAATAACGTGTGACGCCCCACTCAGCGCTGAGGAAGTCGTCATATTGTTCGCGGCTCGGGGGGTACATATCGCCGTCAGCATGGCGCAGTTGGATGTAGTTGGCGTACAGGGAATAGTGCTCGTCGGTTTTGATGGTCTTCCGCACGGTGACTGTCAGGTCGGCATTGCGCTTTAGACAGCGCTTCTGGGTGCGGGTTGGTTGAAACGCCTCGACGGGTATCCGTACCGGGATGCAAGCGTGGCAGGACCGACAATTGGGCCGATAAATATGTTTTCCGCTGCGGCGGAAACCAAAGTCGGAAAGTTCGCTGTAGATATGGCTGTTCAGGATCAGCGCCGGATCGACAAAAATCGTGGTGGCAGCGCGATCTTTTAAGTAGCTGCAAGGGTGCTCGTGGGTGGCGTAAAGCTTAATGGCTGATATGTCCATCGACGGAGATTACTTTGTTCGCGACCCTCTGCCAAGTTGGCTGCATGCTAAAAATTGACTGGGTATCGGCAATATTCGTGAGTGTTTTCTCAAATTCCACCCGGGTTATCTGGCGTGCCCCGAGGCTGAACAAATGATCACTGGCGACTTGGCAATCCAATAGGGTGAAGCCATGATTTTGTAGGAATCGGCAAAGCACAATGAGAGCCAATTTCGATGCGTTGGTCCGATGGCTGAACATGGATTCGCCAAAAA
>DJFO01000220.1:0-697 GCA_002432555.1 Marinagarivorans sp. UBA5870 | reverse complement strand
TCACCCCGGCGAAATGGCTGTCCATTCGGATCAACCACGGGTTGCGCCTGATAAACCGATTCATGCTGCGCGAGCAGTGCACTTGATCCGGAAAGAAAATCGTGCGCGGGTCAGGAGTCCACCAAAGTATGGGTTGACCCTGGGCGAACCAAGGAAAAATTCCGCGCTGATAGGCTTTGACAAGGCGCGGAACCGAGAGGTCGCCACCCACGGCGAGCAGGCCGTTGGGTTCTGAAAGGGCGAGGCGGGAAGGAGGAAACTCGAGGGAGTTATCCTCCAGGTAGGTAATAGCCACTACTTCAGATTATCGAGGTACCGCTCCGCGTCCAAAGCCGCCATACAACCGGATCCGGCAGAAGTGATGGCCTGACGGTAGATATGATCGGCAACATCTCCAGCGGCAAAAACTCCCGGAAGGCTTGTCTGGGTCGCGTTGCCGGCAAGACCGCTTTTGACCGAGATGTAGCCGTTGTGCATCTCAAGCTGCCCGGCAAATATGTCGGTATTCGGTTTATGGCCGATGGCAATGAAGATTCCGTTCACCTCGATAGTNNTGCTCCTTGCCGTCGAGCGTGCTCTTCAACCGGGCGCCGGTAACCCCGGAGGTATCACCGAGCACTTCCTGCAGCGTGTGGTTCCAGAGGATCTTGACCTTGCCCTCCCGCACCCGAGCCATGAGGCGATCCTGGAGGATTTT
>DJFO01000161.1 GCA_002432555.1 Marinagarivorans sp. UBA5870 | reverse complement strand
AACGTCACCCGGGCGGTCGTTCGATCGAGCAGGCGAACACCCAGTTCTTCCTCCAACTCCTTGATCTGCTTGCTCAGGGCGGGACGCGTCAGGTGCAGGCGATCCGCCGCGCGGCGAAAGCTCAGGTTTTCCGCAACGGCGGTGAAGTAACGCAGGTGACGCAGCTCCATTTGTGGTAACCATTGGTTACCGGACCGAAAAAAACAAAGTCATTGGTGAATTGTTCAGCGGTTGATAGTCTACCGGCGAACCGGGCGGGATGTCCGGGGAGCAACTACCATGATTTGCCGTGCCGTCTTTGTTTTGGGAGCCGTCTTGTTCGTCGCTGGTTGTGGCCGTGAAGCGGCCACGCCGCCTGCGCCGCCGCCGCCGGAGGTGACCGTGGTGACCGTGCAGCCGCAGCGGGTCACGCTCACCCGGGAACTCCCGGGGCGCACGACCGCGTACCTCGTGGCCGAGGTGCGGCCGCAGGTCAGCGGCATCGTGCAGTCGCGGATGTTCAACGAGGGCGGATTGGTCGAGGCGGGGCAGCCGCTCTACCAATTGGACGACAGTATTTACCGGGCTGATTTCGAACGCGCCCAAGCGGCGCTCGCCCGCGCCCGGGCGACCTTGGAGCTGGCGCGCCTGAATGCCGCCCGCACCGAACAGTTGGCCCAAGCCGACGCCGTCAGCCGCCAGGAACATGAGAACGCTATCGCGGGCCTGGCCCAGGCCGAGGCCGAAGTCGCCGCGGCGGAGGCGGCTGCGCAATCCGCCAGTGTCCTGTTGGGCTACACGCGCATCACGGCGCCGATTGCGGGCCGCATCGGCACGTCCACGGTGACGCAAGGCGCACTCGTGACCGCGAATCAACCGGCGCCGCTGGCGACGATCCAGCAGCTGGATCCAATCTACGTGGACGTGACCCAATCAAGCCGCGAATTGCTGGAACTGCGCCGGGCGTTCATGAGCGGCGTGATTCAGCGGCCGGAGGATTTGCCGGTGACCCTGCTGCTGGAGGACGGCACCCAGTATGAACATCCGGGCAAGCTGGCCTCAACCGAGGTGCGGGTGGACCCCACCACCGGCAGCTTCGGCCTGCGCGTTCTCGTCCCTAATCCTGATCACCTGCTCCTTCCGGGAATGTATGTACGGGCGCTGGTCGGGACCGGTGTGCGCGACGATGCCTTGCTCGTGCCGCAGGTTGGCGTGCAGCGCGACGCGCGAGGCGACACCTCGGTGTTGCTCGTGACCGGTGACGGCCGGGCGGAATTGCGGGCGATCCAGGTCTCGCGCACGATCGGTGATGCTTGGCTGGTCGAAAGCGGTCTGATGCCTGGCGATCAGGTGATCGTGGAAGGCCTCCAGCGCGTTCGGTCCGGATTGCCGGTGCGGATCGCCCAACCGCCGGCGGCGGCGCCAGCGAACCTCGCGGAAAAGTCTTCTTAAGCGACGACCGCGCGCGTTCCTGCCAGCGTTGTTCGCTGCGGACGCGATGTAGTCCCGGCACCCGGCCGGACTCCGGGCTGACAAACTTATGGCACGTTTTTTCATCGATCGCCCCGTCTTTGCGTGGGTGGTCGCGATCATCATCATGCTGGCGGGAGCGCTATCCATCTTCAAGCTCCCGGTTGCCCAGTACCCTGATGTTGCCCCGCCGGCGGTCAGTATCAGTGCGACCTACCCCGGTGCGTCTGCACAGACAGTGCAGGATACTGTTATCCAGATTATCGAGCAGGGTTTAACCGGTATCGATAACGTGCAATACATGTCATCTACCAGTGAATCCAGTGGTCGCGGTGAAGTAACCCTCACTTTTTTGGCGGGCACCGATCCGGATATCGCTCAGGTTCAAGTGCAAAATAAGCTGCAAACAGCCATGCCTTTATTACCGCAGGAGGTGCAGCAACAAGGTATTCGGGTGACTAAATCCTCGGCCGGTTTCCTGATGGTGATCGGGTTTGTGTCCGGCGATGGCCTGATGGATAGGTATGACATCGCCGACTATGTTGCCGCCAACGTGCAAGATCAACTCAGCCGGGTAAATGGTGTTGGTCAGATCACGCTATTTGGTTCGCAATACGCCATGCGCATTTGGCTCGATGCCAATAAGCTCGCGACCTACAGCCTCACTAGTAGCGATGTGGCTACGGCGATTCGCGCACAAAATGCCCAAATCGCCGCTGGTGAATTAGGCGGTACCCCAGCGCTGCCGGGACAGGAAATTAATGCCAGTATTGTGGTGCAAACACGCCTCTCTACTACAGAAGAGTTTGGCAACATCCTGCTGCGCGTCAATCAGGATGGCTCCCAAATTCGCCTGAAAGATGTCTCCCGCATTGAGTTGGGTGGCGAAAACTATCAATTTGAAACCGAATATAACAACCGTCCGGCAGCGGGTATTGCTATCACCCTGGCTTCTGGCGCCAACGCGCTGGATACGGCTAATGCCGTGCGCCAGCGTATTGCAGAACTGCAGGGTTTTTTCCCGCAAGGGTTGGAAATTGTTTACCCCTACGACACCACACCCTTCGTAAAACTTTCGATTGAGTCGGTCATCCATACGTTGATTGAAGCGATCATCCTGGTGTTTTTGGTGATGTATCTGTTCCTGCAGANNGCAGAACTTCCGCGCCACCTTGATTCCCACCATCGCGGTCCCGGTAGTATTGCTGGGGACTTTTGCGGTGCTCTCGCTGTTTGGTTTTTCGATTAATACCCTCACCATGTTTGCGATGGTACTGGCGATTGGCTTGCTGGTAGATGATGCCATTGTGGTGG
>DJFO01000238.1:143-23950 GCA_002432555.1 Marinagarivorans sp. UBA5870 | reverse complement strand
GATGCGGTAAATGCTGCACCGGTAGTGAAAACGAGCAATGCAGCGAGCGTTGCGCTTGTTCCAAACAATAATACTTTGCGTCAAGCTGGCGGCGTTGGCTTCATAGATCCAGCGGATGAGTTGTACGATGCTATTCGCGCAAGTGCGCAGCAGTTATGAAACAGCCTCTAAAGATAAGCTGCAGATTTTCGATCAACGGCTAGTCGTCACCCTCGGGTTACTATGCGGCGGATTACGCATATACTCAGGCCATTGGAAAAAAAGTTAACGTGTATCATCAAGATGAGCCAAATTTTTTATACCTTGAAAAGTAGTGCGAGTTACCTGCAGCGTTCAAGGGACATATTACAAGCGAAGGATCGCAGTGACCCGCAGTCGAGCATTCTCCGGCTTAACGAAACTTTGGATTGTGTCGCAGCGGCGCTGCTGTTGGATAGCAATCACTTGGCAGCTCAATTTTTGGACCGGTTCTTGACGGGCGCCGGGAAGGTAATCAAGGATGAAGACCTCTTTTTGCAGGAGTATGCGGAGGCTAAAGCGACATACCACGAGTTCGCTGAACCATATAGTTTATTTCTTCGCAACGTTATAGCGTTGGTGATCGCGCTAGGCCATATGGAAAGCATTGAGACAATTGCGAAATCGAAAATCGTTGTTGAAAATGCATACGAATACAGCGATATCTTCATTTCCTACGAAGCCTATCTGCTGGAGTTGGCTTTGGGAAATGCACGCGAGACTGAGCGCTTCCGGTCTTCAAACTGGGACGCGTGGATGGAAGACGATATAGTTTTTGAAGACAGCCGCTGGTTGGCCGCGATCAGCATTGCACAAAATTCGAGCAAGGATTTCGAAACGAACATAAACAGTTTGCTCGAAACCACCCGCAACCGAATATTAANNAACGTAAACAGTTTGCTCGAAACCGCCCGCAATCGAAAATTAAGCGCCCCGAGTCCGTACGGAAATCATTTCGCTTACGCGGTACTGGGGCTGGATCTGGCAGCCCTCCTGGCGCTGGCCGATAAGCACGGATTGGATTTCGACCGAGGTCATGTGAAACACCTTGGGTTGCATCAACTTTCAAGAGCATAAGCCTTTTATTTGCAGGCCATAGCTACCAAGTGGTTGCTGAAGATCGGAATCTCATTGTCCGATGTAACAACCAAACCTCGTCCGACTTGGGCTATATAAAGCATCGCTTGATCAATCGCATCCGGCAGGTTTTACTCCAGTCCTTCACCGCAAGTGAACTGGCTCAAGCATTGCTTGAAGTAACAGACAGCGAAAAACTGTTCAACACGATTTTGCTGAGCGCTGAAGACAATCTTTATTCACGTTATCGGGGAGGAGAGAAGGGCGATCTCAAGGCACTATCGAGAGCCTTTGCGGCGGAATACAATGCTCGCTGGTTGGAACGAATGGCCGAGATCTATGTGGAGCACTATTCCAATTCTGATTTATTGGAACTCATCTTTTTCTACCAATCCACGCTCGGCGAAAAGCTGCTCGGCTCTATGCCGTCGCTCGCAGTAAAGTTCGCCGAGCTGAGTGCGGAAATCGGCGAGTCCTTGCCGACGTTGATCGAGAATTTTCTGGCAGAACATTCGGCTAAGTGACCGAGGAGCTAGTCGCATACCGCCGATTTCGGACCCTTCAAGTGATCTTGCGTTTTCCCGGCGGGTCTATGGGCAGCCTTTTTAGATTCGTCCGCTTCGACTCCTGTTGCCGAAAGAAAAGCTGCAAATTCTCGATCAACGGCTTATCGCCGCCTTTAGGGGTTCGTTCGAGCATCTTGGCGAAAATCTTTGTCCCCATTTCCGGTTTTCCCTGCAGATGCAAAGAAATGCTATGGGCATATACTGCTCCGAAACCTTGCGGATCGAGACCGCGGGCTTTTTCCACATGTGCCCGCGCCTCATCCAACTTGTTTTGCAGGGCGAGCGCAGAAGCCAAACCACCATGCGCCTCACCGAAATTTCGATCGGCCTCAAGGGCCTGACGAAAATATTTCTCGGCTTCCATTGGATTTTGCAGCGCCATCTCGTTCCAGCCGAGCAGGACGTAGTTGGTCACATGGCTGGGATTGAGCTTTTGAAACCGCAGAAAACATTTTCTCGCCTCGGCAAAATTCTGGTCGTACATAAAGGATAAACCGAGACCTTGCCAGCCGCGTTCGCTAGCGGGGTCTGCGGCTACCACTTTTTGAAAATGCCGGCGCGCCGTGTCAATTTCCTGCTGCTCTGTCCGCCAGAAACCGGCGACCATATGGGCGTCGGTATTTTCGGGATCTCGCTGCAACACTTCCTCCGCGTGGCGGCGTGCACTTTCCATATCGCCCAAATCCATCTCAAGCAAGGCCACCAGGCCCCTCGCGTCGGTGGATTCGTCCATTGCATACCAGGATTGAGCAACCTCCAGCGCGTGCGCTTCCTCCTCCAAATGGTGCAGGGCATAAATCAAATACTTTAAGTTCGGTATCTCGTCGCGTGTGACGCCTTGCTGAAACAGCGGTGCTAGCAAGTCGCGAGCTTCCCGCCACTTTTCTTGATGGCACAAAGCAATACTCAAATTGTTGAGCAAAGCCCGGCTATCCTCGTAGCCCGGCACGGACTTGATGATTTCTTCGGCCTGAGAAAATTCGTGTTGAGAAATCGCCACGCTGGCGAGGCGGCCCCGCGCGATTTCGCTGTCGGGCTCGGTAAACAGTGCTTGCGCAAACCGGGCGCGAGCGTCTTCAAGCCGCCCCGCCCGGTGGTAGAGGTCGCCTAGAGCAATTAGAAGTAAAATATTTTGTGGATCGGCTTTTGCAAAACTTTCGTAGCGGGCGATCTGATTCTGCAGGGCATCTGAACTCATGGATCTGTATCCCCTGGATTAATATCCCTGGTAGCGCTGAGAATAAGCTCCTCCGCTTTTTCGCGGTAGGGATGGTCGGCGGGCATGTTTGCCGTAGCGATCAGCAAATGATCTATAGCTTCTTGTTGTCTGCCCATCTCCAAAAGCGCCAGCCCCGTGTGGAAGTAGGCCATGAAATTCTGCTGGTCCAGCAGCAGTGGTCGCCAAACAACCACGGCCGCCGCGGGTCGATCCAGCGCGATTTGCGCCAAGCCGAGTTGAAGCAAGGCCAAGCCGTTGTTGGGATTGAGGTTCAGTACTTTTCGGTAATGAAATTCCGCGCGCTCTACCATGCCAATCTGAAAGTATACGCCGGCCATCATGCCGAGGACCAATTCGTCCTGTCCATAGGTCTCATCCATCGCTTTCAGAACGGACAGCGCCTGATCAAACTGCTTTTTTTTCACCAGCCCTGCGGCTAAAACCAGTTGAAGTTTAAAGTGATCATTCACTGGCCGTCTTCCCTATCGAAATCAAAAGGACGGAAATCAAATTGCTGAAAAAACACAGCGGACAGATTGGAAATAAACTGATGCCGAGCAAAAAAAGCACCAATTAGGTCGCTATTGAGGAGCAGTAAACTTATAGCAAGTCCCTCCGAAATGCAATGCGAATCTTCTGTTGTGCGGATGGGGAATCCTTGCTGCTTGCGTGCCGAGCGAGATAAGTGACACAGATCCTGATGAAGTTCACATATTACCTTTTTCCTACAACGAAAATTATGTAGTGGTTGCCGCAAGAGTTGGGTCGTAGTTAAACCATAAGGCGACTCCAGCACTTTGGCCCCGACTCTTCCATTCAAAAAGTTTGCTCGAGATCGATGGTATTTCGAAACCTAAAATGCGGACAAGCTCGAATCCATCGCTGACGATGCCCGGCAAGCATGGGTGGCGGACGTCAGGTTGAGCGTCGCAAAAGTTTTTTTGAGAACAATGTGTTGAAACCAGCATGGCATCAAAAACAACGCGCTCCCTCGCCCCTCGCTGGTTATCCCACCGCGACGATTGCTTTTCGCAGATATTGTGTAATACAAATTCGCGAGTTAAGATCCGCCCGTCTTAATCCACCTCTCAGCATCGGCAAAAATGTCTGATGCGTGAATTTGCTGCAGGAGGTAGCAAATCCGTGAATGCCGATATAGCTCTGGTCTTGTGTACGGAAATGATGTGGACCGCCATTAAAGTTTGTGCTCCCGTCCTCGGTCTCACCATGTTGGTGGGTCTGCTTGTCAGCATTTTTCAGGTGGTCACGCAAATTCAAGAAATGTCTCTGGCTTTTGTGCCCAAGCTCCTGACGGTAGCGATCACCCTGGTGGCTCTTGGACCTTGGATGCTTAACGTCGTACTCGATTTTTCAAGAAATGTGATCGCGAGCATACCGTCACTGTTTTAAGGAGCTTAGTCTGTAGGGAGTATCGAATTTGAATGTGGCGATCGACATTGGCTTTCTCACCACGCTATGGATGATTTTTTGCAGGCTGAGTAGCTTTCTGCTGCTTTCGCCACTGTTTGCGGTGGCGCAGGTGCCGGTAAGGATTCGAGTTTTTCTGCTGCTGGCGTTGGCTTTTGCTTTGGCGCAGTTCGCGGTGCTCAATTCTGCCGCTGTATCCGTCTCAGGTTTGCCGGATTTGGTTGGCAAAATGTTGGGTGAAGTGCTGGTTGGGGCGGTTATGGGGTTCGGCATATTTGCGGCGTTTGCCGCTGTGCAGTTCGCTGGTCGCCTACTGGATTTCCAAATAGGATTTAGTGTCGCCAGCGTCTTTGATCCCTCCACGGAAGAACAGGGGCCGCTCCTGGGCAGCGTGTTGAATTTAACTGCGGTATTAACTTTTTTTATGGTAAACGGACATTGGTTGCTATTGGAAAGCATCGCTTTTTCCTTAGAGAGACTACCACCGGGGTCCATCTTTAATAATTTCGATCCTAGTCCGCTGGTCAACCAATTCGGTTTGATGTTCATAAATGGTTTTCTGCTGGCAGCGCCGGTTGTTTTTATTCTTTTGCTGGTTGACGTAGGTATGGCGGTCGCCGCGCGGACCATGCCGCAGGTCAATATGTTTGTGGTCAGCCTGCCATTGAAAATCCTCGTCGGCCTCACCGTTTTCACCATGACCTTGACGGTGATGCAAAGTTTTTTGGAAAAGCTTTATCGCGGTATTTTTCACTATATTGAGCAAATACTGCTCGTCTAGCAGAATTATCATGGCCGAGAATCAACAGGAACAGGATCGGAGTGAGCCGGCGACGCCGTTCAAACTGCGCGAAGCAAAAAAGCGTGGGCAGGTGGCCAAGAGTCCGGAAGTCAATTCCGTAGTCGTATTGGGTGCGGGTTTTCTGGTGCTCGGCTTTTGGAGCGCCGAGGCGCTTCTCGATTTCATCAAAATTGTATTCAGCACCGCGGATCAATTTGACGGAACCGCTGCCGCCGCAATGATTTGGTACCGCTGGACCTTGGAGGGCGTCATTAGCGTCCTTTGGCCCGCCGCAGCTGGGGTAATGATCGCGGGTGTTGTCGCAAATATTATGCAGACCGGGTTTATCTTTTCCGGGTATCCCTTGAAACCCGATATGAACAAGCTAAATCCGGTGCAAGGATTCAAACGAGTCTTTTCCAAACGAATGTTGGTCGACGCCCTCAAGAGCGTGCTGAAAATCGTGTTTTTTGGTCTGATACTGTATTTCACGATCCGGTCCCTTTTGCCGGCAATGATGCACCTGCCGAACCTCGAGATAGGTTCGCACCGCCTGTTTTTGAGTGAAAGCGTGCAAGTAGTGCTCGGACGTTTGCTGCTGGCAGTGCTCGCGGTCGCGCTGCTTGATCTGGCCTATACCCGTTGGGATTATGCCAAACGCATGCGCATGAGTCGGCGGGAAATAAAAGAAGAAGTCCGGCGGCGGGAGGGCGATCCGTTGATACGCGCCAAGCTGCGCGCGCTGCAGAAAGAGGCGCTCAAGCGCGCGGCATCACTGAGAAATATTCCCGAGGCAGACATTTTGATTACAAATCCCACTCATCTGTCGGTCGCGATTCAATATGATCGCGCGACTATGAAGGCGCCCTTGGTGGTGGCTAAGGGGGCCGGGGAACTCGCGCTGAAAATGCGCGGGATCGCCAAAGCGAACAAGGTGCAGATCGTGGAAAACAAGGCTGTTGCACGCCACCTGTTTAATAAAGTTAATCTTGACGAACCTGTGCCGGCAGAGCTTTTCCCGGCGGTAGCAAAAATGCTGGCCTGGGTCTACCTGCAGCGCAAGATGAAGAGCTCGTCGAGCTCAGAAAGAGCACACTATGCCTATTGAATCGAATCCGAGCACGGGCGGCTGGCAGGGGCTGGGGGAGGCCTTCGGCAAACAATCCGATTTGCTTTTGGTTGCGGCGGTCGTCGGCATACTGCTCGTCTTATTTGTCCCCATTCCTGCCGGACTGCTCGACTTCCTTCTGATCGCGAATGTGCATTTTGCGCTTTTGATTCTTCTAATTACCTTTTATGTGGAAAAGCCGCTGCAGTTTTCCACATTTCCCACCTTGCTGCTGATTGCAACTTTGTTTCGCCTCTCCTTGAACATAGCAGCAACACGCCTGATCTTGAGCGACGCGCACGCCGGCGATGTCATAAGCGCCGTTGGATCCTACGTGGTCGGCGGCAACTACGTGATAGGTCTCATCATTTTCCTGGTGCTCATAGTCGTGCAATACGTAGTAGTTACCAGTGGCGCCCAGCGCGTGGCCGAAGTGGCCGCGCGGTTTACCCTGGACGGCATGCCAGGGAAACAAATGAGTATCGATGCCGACCTCAATATGGGCCTGATTGACGAAAAGGAAGCCCAGTTTAGACGCAAACAAATCGAAAAAGAGGCGAACTTTTATGGCGCAATGGATGGTTCCAGCAAGTTCGTCAAAGGCGATGCGATTGCGGGCATTTTGATTATCCTGATCAATATCATAGGCGGCCTGACCATAGGCGTTGTGCAACGCGATATGGGCTGGGCCGAAGCCCTGCAGACCTTTACGCTCCTGACTGTTGGCGACGGCATAGTAACTCAGATTCCCGCCCTGATTATTTCCACTGGCACGGGGATAATTGTCACGCGTGCAGCGTCCGACGCATTTTTAAGCCGAGAGATCGGCTATCAGGTCACTGCATTCCCCAAAATATTGCTGCTCGTCGGAATATCTTTGCTGGTTATTCTCTTTCTGCCCGGGGCCCCGGCGCTGCCCACACTAATTGCCCTCGGTCTGGTCGCCGCCTTGTTCTGGTTTGCCCGCAGATCGCAAACAAAGCGCCAACAGGAGTCTGTCGCCGAGCCCGCCGCCTCCGACACGGAAGGTGAGAATGTCTACGATATGCTCGCCGTTGAGCCTTTTGAGGTCAAAGTCGGCCAGACTTTGATCCCGCTCTTCAACGAAAAAGACGGGTTAGTCATGACTCGGATCCGCGCGCTGCGCAAGCAATTCGCGCTCGAAATGGGCTTTGTCATGCCGTGGCTGCGCGCCAAAGACGATAAAAAACTTGAGCCGCAAAAGTACGAGATATCCATCTACGGTGCCAAGGCCGGCGAGGGCGAGATTATTATAGATCGCCTGCTCGCCATTAATCCGGGCAATGCTGCCGGCCGACTGGACGGCGTTTCGACCCGCGACCCCACCTACAGCCTCCCCGCATGGTGGATTACAGAAAATCAGCGCGTCTTCGCGGCCGAGTGCGGTTATACGGTGGTTGAGCCGGTGAATGTGTTGCTCACGCATCTGAGCGAGGTGCTGCGCAGCCGTGCTCACTGCCTGTTATCGCGACCGGAAACACTGCGGCTGCTGGAGCGGATAAAAAAAACCGACGCCCATTTGGTGGACGATCTGGTACCGGGAGTCATTTCCCTCGGTGTTCTGCAGAAAGTATTGCAAAATCTTTTGCGGGAGGGGGTTTCCATCCGCAACTTGGAGACGATCCTCGAAACCTTGATCGAGGCGGCGGGTGGCAACAAGGACCCCGAGTATTTAACTGAGATCGTGCGCAAGGAGCTCGGCCCGGTCATCTGCCAGTCCATTAAAACTTCGGAATCGGAATTGCAGGTGCTGGTACTCGATCAGCTGGTTGAGCAAAACATTGCCAAGAGCATGCGCCAGGGTGAAAAAGCTCGGCTGGTGCTGGAGCCGGGTTTTGCGGAAAAGGTCATCACTCGCCTTGCGCACCACAGTGAGAAAATGCTGAATTCCAGCATGAATCCGATTTTGCTTTGTGCACCGGAGCTGCGCCGACATATTCGCAACTTGACCGAGCGCATGATTCCCGACTTGCGGATTGTCGCCCTGTCGGAGGTGCCGGCCAACCTGAGCATCAAGCCGTTTGCCATAGTTTCGCTCGACGAGCGCAAGCAGGAGCCCTAGGTGGATATCGGCAGAATCATCAACGCGGTCGACACAGGCACGGCTTCTCTCGCCGGCGCGCTGCTACTGCCGTCCGACACGGGCATGGCGTCGACTTTGACGGTCGGCCAGACCATCAAAGGTCGGGTTTTGCTGCAGCACGACCAGCCTGGCCGTTTTACGGTGTTGTTTTCCGGCAAGCCGCATCTGGTCCACAGCGACTTGAAGTTGGTAGCCAATGAAACGCTGGAGCTGAAAGTCGTAGCAACCAACCGGGATTTTGTCCATTTGCGCCGGGCGGAGCCGGTTGTGGCGCAAACTGCGAATGCGCCACCCCATACCCGTATCGCCTGGCTGCCGCACAGCGTTGCGGAAGATGTGCAAGGGCAGCTGACCGAAGGCGACCTGCTTTTGCTGAAACAGCTCGGCCGGCGTTTGGGCGCGGGATTTGAAAATTCTGCAGCGGAAGTTATTTTGTTTTTGAAAAAACTCGGCATACCGCCGGCTAAACCGATCCTCGAACAATTGGTCCTGTGGTTGCAATTGAAGGATCCTGTAGCACTGCTCGGCAAGCTCCTAGAAATTCCGCCGCAACCGATTGGTATTGCTGGTATTGCCGCGTCGAAAACCCAGGCGGGTGTGGAGCATAAAATCGACCAAAGCCTCAACGAAAAGTTGGCGGTCCTGCCGGGACAGCTGGTCAATTTGATTCGGCCGGAGACTGGCGACCGAACCGCGGAAGCGGCGGATGGAGCGGCGGATGGAATCGAACGTAGCGGCGAGCAAAGCGACTTTTCGCAGCGGCGTGAGCCGAGCAATCTTGCGGCGCTCTTCGCCGGTTTGCTCAACAGGCAGAATGACACCCAGCTCGCGCACTCGTATCAATCTCTCGCATTCCTGTTTGACAACCAGCTCATCGAAGTGGACCTGGCCTTTTTCGGGACGCGCGTCACCGGCAAACGAGGGTCTGAACAACTGGGTTCTCAGGGTGATCAAGGCGCTTTCACCGGCGATTCCGCGGCGGATTCGCACTCCCGCATGAATCGGCTGGCCTTCAGTTTGAAAACCGAAGCGCTCGGCAAAGTGGAAATTCAAGTCAACGCGGTGGATCGGCGTTTGAACCTCGCCTTTTCGCTCGAGAGCGGGTCCGTTATGGAGCGGTTTCGCATGCGATCGGACTCTTTGGGTGCACTTTTTCAACACTGTGGGTGGTCGATGGACAATGCGGATTACCGGGTCGAGAACAGGTCGACCCAGGGCAGCATGGCAAAACGCAGCGTCATAGAACAGCATTTGCTCGCGGGCAGTTTGAGTCGCTTGTTGTAGGTTAAACGATGGTAAAAAAAATCGTCGGACTTCAATACGAGCCAGAGTGGAATGCACCCAGAGTCACGGTGAAAGCGACCGGGAACTTGGCGCAACAGGCAATTGATCTGGGGCGGCGGCAGGAAGATGTCCGCCTTATTGAAAATCCGGAGTTGGCGGAAGCACTTTTCGCAATACCGCTGGAGAGTGCCATCGACGACTCGCTGTTTGAAATCGTGGCCATATTGCTGGTTCACATTTATCAGCTGGATGCCGAGCTGAAAAAAAATTTCTGAAATCCGAAGTTTGAATTTCGAATATAAACATAGAATATAAATACGGAATATAGGTATAGAGAGCGCCTGCATGGCAAAGGTTATCGATATCGGGGAAACCGGCTTGGTCAACAGCCTGAAGGCGATGGATCTCATCAGTCACAATATCGCCAATGTGAACGTGGCGGGCTACAAACGCGAACGGCCGGTGGTGAGCGCGGCGGATTTCGGCGCGGCTCTCGACAGCTTGGGCTCGCCAGCGGTGAAGTACGGTAAACCCGACCTTATCTCGGTTACAGATCACGCTCAGGGGTCGCTGGCGCGGACCGCCAATGCGTTGGATCTGGCCATCGAAGGCGCCGGGCTGTTTGTGGTGGAAACTCCGGGCGGGATCGCTTACTCCCGCGCGGGAAATTTCACCCTCGATGAGCAGGGCCGTCTGCTCCTTGGCGGCGAATATCCACTGCTGGCGGAGCACGGGGAAATCGTACTCACCACACAAATTCCCAGAATTACCCAGACCGGCGAGATTTACGATGGTGAAACCCTCGTGGGCAAAATCAGACTCGGATTTCCCGGCGAGAGCGACCTGCTCGAGAAAATCGGCGGTTATCTTTATCGCAGCGAGCGTCCCCTTGTCGAAACCTCCGAAGAGATCTCGGCCGTGCGGCAGGGTTTTCTAGAAGGATCGAATATTCAACAAGTGGACGAAATGGTGGCCATGCTGCAAATACAACGACAGGTGGAAATGACCCAACGGCTTATCCGCGGATACGACGACATGACGGGTGAGGCAATTTCAATCATTGCGGAATTTTAGGAAATTTATGACTGACTCTATCAATATCGCTGTTTCGGGCATGCATGCCCAACAAAGCCGGATCGACGTAATTTCAAATAACCTGGCGAACGTCAATACCACCGGATTCAAAAAGAGCGAAGTGCACTTCGAGGATTTGATGGCCAAGGAAATTGGCGCGGCCAAGTCGCTGTTTACCCGCGAGCAGCCGGCATCCTATATAGGCACGGGTACCGCTATCAGCAACGTCGTGCGCGAGTTTAGCCAGGGTGACGTCGATATCACGGACGGCCAGTTGGATTTGGCGATTCAGGGCCAGGGCTTTCTCGAAATTGTCCTGCCTGACGGGGCGGTCGCCTACACCCGATCCGGCAGTTTAAAGGTCGACGGTGAAGGTTACTTGGTGAATCACGACGGGTATGCGCTGCGTCCGGCCATTCGAATTCCCGACGGCGTCGAAAGCTTGCTGATCCAGGCGGATGGCAATCTGTTCGCAAAAATTGGCGGTGCCGATCAGCCCGAATTGCTCGGCCAAATCGAATTGGCCAATTTCATGAATGCGGCGGCGCTCAACCCCATCGGCGACAATCTGTATTTGCCGACTCAGGCGGCCGGAGCGGTATTTTATTCCACTCCGGGCGAAGACGGGTTTGGTCTGCTGCAGCAGGGCGCATTGGAGCGGTCGAACGTCAATCTCGTGCAGGAAATGACCGGCCTGCTGATGGCCCAGCGGGGTTACGAGCTCAACGCCCAGGTCATCCAGGTATCCAACAGTATTTTGGAAGTGGTCAACGGATTGAACCGGTAGCCGATGCGCCACCTGCAGTCGATCTTTTTTCTGGCGCTCTTTTATCCGGCTCTCGCCTGTAGTGCTGCCGTCGAGTTGCGCCTGCGCGAAACGGCCAACACCCGTGATCAGGCGGTGACCCTGGAGGAAATTGCGGAAGTTGACATGGATCCAGCGCGGCCCCAGCTGTTAGCCGCTTTGCGGCGCAGCGTGGTAATCGCGGACGCGCAGCCGGGTGGGGTGCTGTTTTTTACCCGCGACCAAGTGCTTCGATGGTTTGGTGTGCACCATCCGGAATTGCGCGGCGAACTCCGCATGAGCGGCGCGCCCTTCACAAAAGTGGAAGTACATGGTCAGGCGCTTATCGGAGAGGTTTATGTGAGCGCTGCGCGCGACTGCCTGCGCGGCTGGTTGAGCAGGAACCACACGAAATTTGCGATTCAGGAACCGGCGGTGGCACGAACCCTGGCGGTGCCGGCAGGGCCCCTGGTGGTAAGCGCGCGGTCCTGCGATTTCCAGCTTGGGGAAAGAATCACGGTGTTTGTCGACATACTCGTGAATGGCAGCCTCCATCAAAAAGTGCCGGTGACATTTGGCGTGGATGCGGTGGAGGTTGTCTGGGTGGCGACCCGGGAGATCAAAGCCTTGGCGCCGCTGGATGCCTCCGCCTTTGTGCGGGAGGAGCGCGACCTGGCCGCCTTGGCGCGACCTGCAGTGCGCAACATTGACCAATTGCGCGGCGCACGGGCTCGCCAAATGATCCGCCCGGGCCAGGTGTTGACCCAGGCGCAGTTGGAGCCGGCTCCCGACGTAACCAAAGGCTCCAAGGTGACGGTCATTGCGCAGGTGGGCGGTATCACAATTTCCAAAGGCGCGATGGCGTTGGCCGACGGCAACGCCGCGCAGGATGTGGAAGTTGCCAATATCGGCGGCCCCGGCCGTTATAGGGCGCGAGTCGTCGGTAAAAATACGGTCGCAGTCGAATAGGAAAATAATCATGAAAAAAATTAGCTTCGGATTTTGTCTGCTCGCGGCCGTGGCGCTGGTGGACGTTCAGGCGCAATCGCTTTACAACGAGGCGGCATACGAGGCTTTGACCAGCGATAAAAAGTCCGCAGCAGTCGGCGATAGCCTTACGGTGCTGATTTACGAGCAGGCCTCCGCCGCGACTACCGCCGAGACCGATACCAACCGATCGAACGATGTTTCGGCCACCGCCAGCCTGGAAGACGGCAACCACGGGGGTGCGGTCGGATTCGGCAATCGATTTGAGGGCGGCGGGACGATTACGCGAACGGGAAAATTGATGGCCAGCGTCACAGTGACGGTGGTCGGGGTTACCGAGAGTGGTGAACTTCTGGTGGCCGGCGGACAGGAAATCAAGCTCAACAACGAAGACCAGTACATTCACCTCACCGGTAGGGTGAGACCCGATGCTATAACGGCGGAAAATACGGTGATTTCCAATCGGATCGCGGATGCCGTCATCACATACAAAGGTGAGGGGCTCTTGGGCAAACGGCAAAAACCGGGGTTCATCACACGCGTGTTCAATTGGATTTTTTAAGGCCGAGGTTTGGGATGCAAAACAGGGTGCGGCGGGTTCTGCAGGGTTTAGTGCTGGTCTGCGTTTGCGGGTGGGCGGTGGAGTTGCTCGCTCAAGGGAATGCAGGCTTGGTGAAAGTGAAGGATTTGTGTCGCCTCTCGACGGCGAAGGAGAATGCGCTGGTCGGCTACGGGTTGGTTACAGGTTTGGCGGGCACGGGCGATACGTCGCGCAGCACCTCCACCATGCAGTCGATCAAAAATACGCTGCGACGGTTTGATGTCGACGTTCCGCTGGAGGACACCAGGTCTCGCAACGTGGCTGCGGTCATGGTGACGGCGACCTTGCCGCCCTACGCCCAGGTGGGCAACAAGCTTGATATCAATGTCACTTCGCTGGGTGACGCGCGCAGTCTGGTTGGAGGTACGCTGTTGCTGACGCATCTGGTCGGCGCCGACAATAAAATTTATGCCTTGGCGCAGGGGCCTATGTCGGTCGGCGGCTACACCTATGACCTGAACGGCAACATGGTGCAAAAAAACCACGCGACCGCAGCGCAAGTGTCCGGCGGCGCCATAGTGGAGCGGCGCCTCGACACCAACCTGCTGGATGAGTCCGGGAATCTCGAATATTTCCTCAATGACCCCAGTTTCGACACGGCGAACGAAATAACCATGGCGCTGCAGCGAATCTTCGGCGCGGACAATGTCTCGGCGGTGGACGCGGCGCGCATCCGAGTTTTTCTGCCCGAAACGCAACGCAAAGACGTGGTAAAAATCATCACCCGCATCGGCGACACGCCGGTGCAACCGGAAGTGCAGGCGCGCGTCGTGATCAATGAACGCACCGGCACTGTGGTAGCCGGTGGACAGGTGAGAATTGCGCCGGTCACCATCACGCACGGCGATTTAAATGTTTCGATCACCACCGATTATTTCGTATCGCAGCCCGGTGTGGTGCTGCGCGGCGGCGATAGAATTTCCACCGAGGTTGTGCCGCAGACGGAAATTGAAGTGCGGGAAGAATTGGGCAACACCATTGCGCTGCCGACTCACTCGACCATCGCCGAGTTGGTGACTGCGCTCAACAAAGTGCAAGCGTCCACCCGCGACATCATTACGATTATTCAGGGCGTGAAGCGCGCGGGTGCGCTGCACGCGGAACTCATCATTCAATAGGTGAATTATGCTGATCGACGATTTGGGAGGTGTGACTTCCCGCTTGCTCGGACTGAGCCTGGACGCCATTCTCCAGAATCAGGACCTGATCGCCAACAATGTTGCCAATGCCACAACACCGAATTACTTGGCCAAGTCGATGGATTTCCAGCAGGTCCTGGCCACTTATTATGATGCGCGCACGGGGCAATTCGATGAAGAATCCTTTGCGCGGGATGTCGAGGGTCTTAAGCGCGAGCTTGATTCCGGCGCCGCGGTCGATGTGTCGGCGGGAGCGGTGGAACTCGACGAACAGATGATCCAATTAACAGAAAACGTATTGCAGTATAAAGCGCTGTTGGAAGCTGCATCCAAACGCGGAGCTCTATTGCGGCTCGCGGTCAGCGGCGGGCGCTCGGAATAAATTTTGGAAGGAGAAAAGCCATGGGAAGATTGACTGCGATAGAAATTGCCGCGACCGGCATGGACGCGCAAAAACTGGTGTTGGAAACCATTGCCGCCAATATCGCCAATGCCAACACCACTCGAACCACCGCCGGCGGTCCCTACAGGCCGGTTGCCGTCACCCTCGCCGAAGGGACTGGGTTTGACGCTGTGCTGGATGACTCCACCTACAGTCTCGCGGGCGTTCAGGCGGAAATTCGCGAAAGCCACGCCGAGACCAAAAAAGTGTTGGATCCGCAGCATCCGGACGCCGACGCCGAGGGATATGTGCACTATCCCGATATAGATCCCGTATCACAAATGGTAGGTCTGTTGAAATCAAAACGGGCTTACGAGGCCAACGTGAAAGTGATTGCAGCTGCCAGGTCCATGGCGCTGCGCGCTTTGGAAATAGGAAAATAATATGAATATCGACAGCCTGAATTCGCTGGACGGCGTTTTGTCGCGCCGGCTGCACGTAGACGCTCTGCCGCTGGAGTCCGGCGTACAGAGTCCATCTTCCGACAGTTTCGCCGCCTGGTTGTCGCGCGAGATAGACGCGGTCAACAGCGGAATCCACGAGTCGGATGCCCTGGTGCAGAAATTGGCGGTCGGCGAAACCGACAATATTCACCAAGTCATGATTGCCCTGGAGAAAGTAAAGCTGCAATTTGAGCTGCTGGTCCAGGTGCGCAATAAATTACTCGAGGGGTATCAAGAAGTCATGCGGATGCAGGTCTGAGAACGTCCGTGGCGGATTGAATGATGCATTTGGCCGCGTCGCGGCCGTGTCCCACAAACTGAAGCGATGATTATGCAACTCGAAGGACTCTGGAGCGATATGGGCAAATCCCAGCGGACGACCCTCATTATCGGTGTTTCACTCCTGCTCGTGACGCTCGCCGCCACGAGTTTTTATTTCGCCTCCCGCAAAGAGTACAGCGTGCTTTTTGCCGACCTCCAAGAGCGGGACGCGGCGGCGGTGCTCGAGGCCTTGGAAAAGCAAAAAATGGATTACCAGATCGGTGCTAACGGAACGGAAATTCTTGTGCCGACCCAGCAAGTGCACAGGACGCGGCTGTCGCTGATGGGCGAGGATATTTCCATCCACGGCGGAGTAGGGTTTGAAATCTTCAACGATTCCAATTTCGGAACAACCGAATTTGCCCAGAAGGTGAATTTTCAGCGCGCGCTGCAGGGCGAGTTGACCCGCACCATCATGTCATTGAAGGAAGTCAAATACGCTCGCATTCACCTGGTGATGCCTGAAAGCGGCTTGTTTAAACGGGAGGGGCAACAAGCGAGTGGTTCTGTCACCCTGTTTCTCCACGAGGGGCTGACGCTCGATGCGAAACAGGTGCGCGGGATCCAGCGGCTGATATCCGCCTCCGTACCCAAGTTGGAAGCGCACCAGGTTACGGTTGTTGACCAACACGGCAATGTGCTGAGCGCGCCGCCCGTGAGCGAGGAAATCGACTTCGTTCAGAGCGAGCTGGATCAGAAGCGGTCACTCGAGCATTATTTGAAAGAAAAAGCGGAAGAGGTTCTGGCAAAAACCTTTGGTTTGGCCCAGTTCGCGGTCAGCATCGACGCCACCATCGATTACAACGAGTCCACCGTTACCACGGAAGACATAATGCCCCACGATGCAAAATCCAAACAGGGGCTGCTGAAATCCAAAGAGCTGGTGTCATCGGCGAATACCGAAAACGCACCGCCCAAAATAACTCGTGAAGAGGAATACGCGGTGGGTCGGTCCGTATCCAAGACGGTACACCGGCCGGGGAGCATCAAAAAAATCAGCGTCGGTGTGCTGGTGCCGGAATCGGCGGACGCCGCGGTGGTGGCCAACGTCGGCCGGCTGGTTGCCATGGCGGTGGGCGTTGACCAAACCCGCGGTGACGAAATAGTGGTTTCGGCGGTGCTCAAACCGGCGCCGCAAACTATCACTGCCGCGCAAGTATCCGAGCCGCCGCCGGTCGTCGCGCCGCCAACAACGCTGCCCGACAAAATTCTAAAGCCGGTCGAAGGCAATCATCTGTTGGTGGTCGCTGTTTTGGTACTCCTGTTAGGCGTGGCGATATTCCGTCTGGCGACCCGACAGCGCACCCAAGATCTCACTCGGCAGGAACGCGAGCAATTGCTCCTCACGCTGCAAAACTGGGTGGACGCGGAAGATAAACGCAAAAACCTGGCGGAATATTAGCGCATGATCGGCTACAAAAAGGCGGCGGTGCTGCTGCATGGACTTTCGGAGCGCGATCGCCGGTGGCTGCTGGCCGGCCTGCCGATCAGCGCCGGCAACCGGATCAAGCCGCTGTTGGAGGAACTCAAGTTACTTGGCATTCCGCGGGACAGGGATATGCTCGCCGCGGCCCTCGAGGCCGCGCGTATGATCGATAAAAAACGCGCGCTGGTCCTGCAAATCGATGGGTTCGACGGCGCGCGAATATTTGAAAACTTGCAGGACGAACCTCTGTTCATGATCCGCGGCTTACTCGCGGCCTATCCGTGGACCTGGGCCAAAGAGGTCGAAGAACTTTTGTTGCAAAACTGGGGCAGAAAAGGTGGGAAAAAAGCCGCTGCGGCGCTGCGAGGCGGCAGCATGGGTCAGAATAGCGAGCTGCTTTTGCTGCGGTGTTTCGTGGAAAAACTGGAGCGGGTTCCGCTGAGCGTCACCTATTTGACGTCGCCCGTGCCGCAACAGAAGGAGCAATGATATGACCATCTCACCGCGAAAACTTTACTCCAGCCAGCGGGCCGGACACGGTGAAAACCCGGGGGTCGGCCTAAACGAGCCGGCATCTGCGCCGGCGGCGGTGAACGCGCAGGATGCCCTAGCGCGGGAAAACGCACTGCTGCGCAACCAGCTCGAAGAAAAAATGACGTTTATTGCCGAACTCGGCGCTGCGACTGCGGATCTGGAGGCGCGATNNGCGCGATGGCTGACGGCGGATGAGTCACTCCGGACGGCTACCGCTCGGATCGCGAAATACGCGGCGGAAGTAGACGCGCAGAAATCACTGGCCTATGAACAGGGCCTGGCCGAGGCGGGCGAAACGCTGCAGCGCGAAGCGGCCACATTGGCGCAGACACATCAGGACCAGCTGACCGCCGCGCTGCATGGCATTTTTGATTCCTATCGGCAAGTGGTGTGCCAGGCGGAAGCGACCATAGTCGAAATCGCCTTGTCCGCCGCGTTGAAATTATTTGGCGAGATGCACCTGGCCAACAATGGTCAGTACCGAAAATATTTGGTGGATATGGTGCAGGAGTCCAGCCAAACCCTCAGCCGTTTCGACAACCTGCGGGTGCACCTTGCTCCGGCCGATTACGAGATTCTCGTCGGCGGAAAAAGGCCGGTCGAGCGCGACGGAAATATTGCGGGTGTTCCCACCGCCTGTTTCGTGCCGGACNNTGCCGGGTGAACTCGGTGCACGGCGAGCTGGACCTGCGCCTGGAGCGGAGAATCGAGGCACTGAAAAATGCGCTGCTGCACGCCGCCCGCGCGGGACGGATACCCGCGCAATGACCGCGCTGGATGCTGCTCAGTCGCCACCGTTTGATGTCACGCAACTGCTGCAGGACATTCGGCAGCGGCACATCCACCAGATCGGGGGCATCGACCATTTTGTCCGCAAAGGCAAAATCGACCAGTTCGTGGGCACCATCGCCGAAGCGCGTGGCCCTCAGGTTTTTCTCGGCGAGAGGTGCCTGATTCAATCCGGCCTTGCCGGTGTCGTTGAAGCCGAGGTGGTCGGAATAAAAAACGATAAAGTGATGTTGATGCCTTTTGGCAACTTGCGCGGGATTCGCCTGGGCAGTGATGTGATTGCCACCGGCAGAATCATGGACGTTCCGGTCGGACCGGCTCTGATTGGTCGCGTGGTGGACGCCTTCGGCAGCCCGCTCGATGGTGGCGCCGAGTTGCGGTTGAAGCAGCATTACGAGATCTACCGGGATCCGATCAACCCCCTGCTCAGGCCGAAAATAGATCGGGTGTTGGAAACCGGGGTGCGCGCCATAGACGCGCTTCTCACCATCGGCCGCGGCCAGCGCATGGGAATTTTCGCAGGCAGCGGCGTCGGCAAGTCGTCCCTGCTTGGCATGATCAACCGAAACGTCGCGGCGGATCTCAACGTGGTGGCGTTGGTGGGTGAGCGGGGCCGGGAGGTCAAAGAATTTGTCGAAGCGATCTCCGGCCGGGAGGGCCTCGGCAAAACCGTGGTAGTGGTGGCGACGTCCGACCAGCCGGCGCTCATGCGCGTGCACGCGGCCTGGGCGGCGACGGCGATCGCGGAGTATTTCAGCGATCAAGGGCTCAACGTGGTTTTGACCCTGGACTCCGTCACCCGTTTTGCCATGGCGCAACGCGAGGTGGGCCTCGCCGTGGGTGAGCCGCCGACGGCCCGCGGTTATACCCCGTCCGTGTTCGCGCTTTTGCCGCGACTGTTGGAGCGCGCCGGCACCAATCCGTCCGGCGGTTCCATTACCGCTTTTTATACGGTGCTGATCGAGAGTGACGATCTCAACGATCCCCTCTCCGACAGTATCAGAGCGATCCTGGATGGCGGCATCGTTCTCACGCGGGAGCTGGCGAATCAGCGGCACTATCCGCCCATAGACGTGCTCCAGAGCAACAGCCGGTTGCTGAACGAAATTGTCGAAAAAGAGGACCAGAACCTCGTGCGTAAATTTTTTCAGGGTTTCAGCCAGTACGAAAATGCCAAGGAGCTGATTTCCCTCGGCGCCTATCAAAAAGGTGTCAATGCCGAAATGGACAAACTCGTCGCCCTGGCTCCGGCCTTGAATGCTTGGCTGCAGCAGGGATTGGACCTGCGGGTGTCGCGGCGCAACGCGCTGGCCGAACTGAAGAGGCTGCTCGCATGAATTTGCAGGCGCTCAACAAGCGCAAATCTGCCATAGATCTGCTGCTGCGCAAATACGAATATGAACGCGATGTGCAGCTGAAACATTATGGCGATCTACGGGCGCGGCAAAATGAGCTGTCCGCGCGCCTGGATCGAATGCAAGCCGAGATACAAACGCTGAGGGAAGGACTCGCTGCGCGGTCGGCCTTATACCGGGACGAAATCAGCCGCGTTCAGGGTTATGTGCGCGAAGTTTCCGCGGAGCAAAGCGGGCTGGTGATGGATTTGTTGAAAATCAACGGTCAGTGCCAGCGCCAGTTGGAAGGTCTGCAAAAAATTCAGGCCAAAATCGACGCGCTTGGCGCGCGGGCGCGCGATTGCCGCACGGCAGTTCGCTCAAAGCTCGAAAAAATTCTGCAGGATGCGGTCGATGAGGATCAATTATTCCGCCACCACCAGGGAAACCCGCCACGCGATACATCGGCGGTCTGGTGGGACAACAAATGATTTCGCCATCGAGGCTGGGAGATTTATGAAGATCGACGAACTCGCCAGCGGCGCGGGTCAATCCATTCGAGTTGCCCGTGTGGCACAGCAGGCGCAGAAATGGCGCCAGGCGCTGGAAAAAGAATTGGTTAAACACCAGGCCCTGGAGCCGGACGCCCGCGCTGGACACCTATCGGGTGCCGGCGCGGCAACGCTCTCACCGTTGCCGGTCGATGCCGCGCCGGAGACTGCACCCGCGGCGCTCGCGCCAGAGCTGGAAGAACATGGCGCTCGGCCGGGGCCTCCGCCTGCAATTAAATTGAACGTGGAACCGGCCGGTTGGGCAGTGGACCGACGTTTTGCGCCGGGCGTGGGGAATATTTCCGCCGGTGTCTCCGGTGCGGCGCCAAGCGGGAATTCAAGCGCGGCCAAAAGTATGACCGCGGTCGATCGGCTCCATCGACCAGCGATTTTCGATCCTGTTGAACTGTCCGGCGCGCATTGGCAGGTCGTGAAGCAGGAGAAAGGTGTTGCCTTGATCTACCGCGGCCCTGAAATCGCCGAAGGGGAATTTATCGCGGCGGCGAGCCTGTGCCGCGATCTCTTATCCGGGCAGGGCGTTCGAGTAACGCGCGTCGTGAACAACGGCCGGGTTGTGTTCGACGGCGCGGACGACGGCGCAACCGCCCGCTCGGAATGGGGCGATCGTGCAATCGAGGCGGCGGACGAACAGATGGTCAATCGAAAATTTTAGTAGGACCCCGAACGAATATTTGAGGAGCGCAGATGGAAATCGAAACCTTTGGCAACGTGTTGAATGCAACCCCCGAAACCCGTCGGGCCGGATTGACCCAGGAGGATTTTTTAAAGGTGCTCCTGACCCAGCTGACGTTTCAGGATCCGCTGGAACCGATGGACAATGGTGAATTCATGGCCCAATTTGCCGAGCTGACATCGCTGCAGCAAACCCGGGAATTGACCGACAAGATTGACGCGCTTCTATCGCTGCAGTCGGGCGGCCAGGCCGTATCGCTGGTGGGCCGCAGTGTTGAAATCAGGACCGACACGGGCTCCGAGGTCGGCAGCGTGAGCGCCGTTAGCTTTCGCAACGGCAACCCCGAAATTTCGCTGACGACGCAAAACGGCACGCCTCTCACGGGCATCACCATCGGTCAAATCATCACAGTTCGCTGACAGGTCGCACTTATGTCCATGGGTACTATTTACAAGGCTACAACCGGCCTATACGCGTTTTCCAAGGGTTTGGACGCGGTGAGTAATAACGTTGCCAACCTCAATACACCCGGTTACAAAAAGAACGATACGCTGTTCCGCGACCTCTATTATCAGTACCAGATCGCCGGCCATACGGGCGACGACGCCAATTTTTCCCGAGTTGGCTCGGGTGTCGTAACCAAGGGCAGTCTCGTGGATTACAGTCAGGGGGATATTCAGGAAACGGGCAATGACACCGATCTTGCCATCAAGGGCAACGGGTTTTTTATCCTCCGCCAGGCGGACGCCACCTTCTTTACCCGAATTGGCCAGTTTCAATTTGATGAAGACAATTATTTATACTCTCCGCAGCTCGAAGCGCGCGTGGCTGGGCTGGACGGCAATGGCCGATTGACGGATATTTCGATCGGCCAACTGCGTAATATCGCCCACGAGGCCACCACCCAGATTCGTTTTGCCGGGAATCTCGCCACGGCTTCCGCCTCGCATGCGATCGAGGACGTCGAAGTCGTCGACGGTCTCGGCACCAAGCGGAAACTTAAAATCAATTTTTCGAAAAATCTGATCGGCGAGCACGAGCGCAGCTGGATCGTCACCGTGGAGGACGAGGAGGACAATATAGTCGCCCGGGATCTCGAAATCCGCTTTGACAACAGCGGATCCCCCGAGCAGGGATATAACTCCGTCAGTTTTGCCTACAGCGGGGAAGATGCGGCCAGCCAGACCATCGAATTGTTTTTTGGCGCACCCGGGTCGCGCTCCAATGCCACCGTCAGCGGTGCCGCTTCAAATCTTGCGGCGGATCATATCAATGGCCATCAAACCGGCGCGCTGCTGCGAGTGAACATCGAATCCGATGGCACGGTTCAGTTGGAGTATTCCAACGAAGAAAAACGGCAGGCCGGCCGCGTTGCGCTCGCCTGGTTCGACCAAATGCAGGCGTTGACGCAGCTGGGCGACGGCATTTTCCTGGCGCCGGAGAATCTCGCCGTCAACATCGCCCACCCCACGGCGGATGTGATGGGCGAAATCGTCGATGACAGCATCGAAATATCCAACATCGAACTCTCACAGGAATTTACCCGGCTGATTGTTTTGCAGCGCGGATTTCAGGGGGCGTCCCAAACAATCAACGCCGCCAATGAACTCATTCAGCAGCTGATCCAGCTCGGGCGCGGCAAATAATGACTCAGGGGAGCATCAACACCATGGCTGTGCGATCCTTTGTGATACATGGGCAGGCGGTCCAAAAAGAATTTCAGTTGAAAATCCTCCCCGTATTGAAGGGGTGGAGCGCGGATTGGGAGCTGCCACCGGTGAGCAATTTACAGGTAACCAGCCTGCCCAAGCGTTTATCGGCACCAGAGGAGGCGGAAGAGTCTGCGGCAGTTCTGCGGGCGTGTCTTGCGGCGTTCCAGGTCGCGGAGCGACATTCCACCGGTTATTTGTGTTTTTTCTATGGTTTGGCCGCTGCGGCCCCGGCCCCCGATATCTGCATCGCCTGCTCCCGTGAGGTTGCGGCCGGTTTGTGCAAAAAATTGGCGGGCGCCTATGCGGAGCAGGACTGCGATTTTTCCGGCAGTGAGGGTCATGGTCTCGCCGGCCGGTTGCTGGCCAAATTTTTTGGCGATCTGCTCGATCGCCTGGGTGAAGAGCAGTACCGCTGCGTGCCCGCCCACCCCGCCGATTTGGAAGGCGATTTTCTGCTTCCCGGTGCCGGTGCCTTAGCGCTCAAAGTTCTGCTCGAGGATGTGGCGATTTATCTGGTGGTCTCCCTGCGGGCCCTGACGCGGATTGTGCCCGTGCCTTTGATGAAATCCGACAACGAGAAAACGCGGGTACTTAAAAAGCGCGATTACCTCCAGCTTTGCCGGACTGCCGGCGTGCAGGTGGAAGTCCGGCTTCCGCCTGTCAAGGCCGTTATCTCGGTTATCAACGGACTCAAGGTGGGCGACGTGCTGAACCTCGAGTGCGAGCTGGATCGGCCGATCGACTTGTTTATCGAGGGACAGAAAAAAAGCCACCAAGTATATCTGGGCAGCCTGGCCCGATCCAAGGCCATTAAAATTCAGACTTTATAATAATTGTGTTGTAGGGACCCTATTATGAATATAAGTTCGATCGAGTATCCCGAGCTGGAAGAGGCCGGTAAAGGTGAAGCGCTTTTTCAAGGCAATTTCGAGTTGATCAAAAACGCCGAGGTGGAACTGGAGGTGGTTGTCGGCAGCAAACGGCTGACCATCGCCGAACTCTATGCGCTCAAGATCGGCTCGACCCNNGCTGCTGAGCGAGCCTGTTGCCCTCATGCTCAACGGCCATGTCATTGCCCGCGGCGAGCTGGTGGCGGTGGAGGACAGCTTCGGTTTGCGGATCACCGACATCGACCAATGAAAATCTTTCCGCGCTGTTTTTTGGTGCTCGCCATCTGTTTGCCCTGGCCTATGCCGATGGCGATTGCGCAGACGCAGGGCGAGCAAAATTCCGCCGCAGCCCCGCCAGTGGAATCTGTGACACCAATCATTCCCTACAAGCCTCCGACCGACGCACGCGCTTCCTTCATAAAAGTGGCGATCGTGTTTGGCCTGATGGTGGTGGTCGCCTACGGGGGCATTCGATTTTTGCAGATCCTGCAGCTGCAGGGA
>DJFO01000238.1:0-123 GCA_002432555.1 Marinagarivorans sp. UBA5870 | reverse complement strand
TTGCGCAAAACGGGCATGCGCTGCAGGTGATGCCGCTGAGGCCAAGTGAGCCATCTAGGCTAAGCGCGCGATCTGCCGCGGGTGAGCCGTCTACGCCAGGTGAGTCGTCCAGTTTAAGTGAGT
>DJFO01000397.1 GCA_002432555.1 Marinagarivorans sp. UBA5870 | reverse complement strand
GCTCGGCGAATCGATGGTCGGCACACCGGACGTGCCTTGGCGGCTGAGCAGCGTTGCGCCGCACTGCGCGCCGAGATTTAAATATTTCAGCGGGCGGTTATCACCTATGGTACGGCCCTTGTTCACGTCGAAACTGTCCTCGGTGAAACTGTTGCCGGTGAAGTGAGCAAACATAACGCCGTGACCAAACGCGCTTGCCATGGTGCCACCAGCAACAAAATTCATTTCACTTTTCACCGGCTCGTAGGGCTCCGACATAGGACCGAGCTGCATGCTGCCGGACGGGCGCCAAAGTTCATCCAATGCGCCGCCGGCCTTAAACAACAGCAGAGATTTTGTCGGCCCGGTCTGGCCCTCCGTCGCCCGGGCAACCATCATGCCGCCCACCAGGCTGCAAGCGCGCAGCAGCCCCGCGGAAACGCCGGCTTTGGTGATGGTGGACAAAATGTCCCGGCGCTCTTTGTCGAATCGATTTTTGTAGCGGAATCTCATAGGTGTCTTCCTGTATTCATCACTCGGCGGCGCGGATCAGTTGGTCCAAGCCTTGCGGTAACGGATTGTGTCCAAGGTGCCGATCTGCTCCAGCATGGCGCGCGGACTGCCGTTGGAGAGGGTCGTCACCAGATCGCCCAGGTCGCAGTTGTAACCGGCTTTCTCCTCGGCGGGCAGCACTTTGACTNNNGCCGGTGGTCAGGCTGATCATCTGGGACGCGAGGCACGTTTTCGCCAAGCCGGACAGTTCCCCTTCCGCGAGCATCAGCGCCAATTCTCGCCCGCCGTTGACTTCGACGCGCTCCAGGTTGCGCTCGGGGTCGTCAAAAAATTGCAGCGGCAGGAAGGGTGAGTAGACGGCGCCGTGCGCATCTATGGCGTTGCCATTGGCATCGGTGGTCCGGAAGCGGCCGACCGTGTCGAAATCCTCCAGCGCAAATCCAAGCGGGTTGACCACCTCCGCATGACACATTTTGCAGTTGCCATCCTCGGTCAGCCGGTGGAACGCCATGCGGTTGGTGGTTTGCGGATGATCGAGAAATTCCGCGAGNNCTCGCCCGACGTCGACGCCTTCCGGCGGAGGCGGCATGTCCTGACAGAGAAAATCGCGGCGTAAATTGACCGCTCGGCGAATCGGCGAGGCCTCTTCCAGATCGCCGTGCAAGGTGAGGAAGGCGCCGCTCAACAGCAGCCCGCCGCGGTTGGTTGGGTTGGCTACACCATAGCCGTCGCCGTTGGGCTGAGCGGGCGCGCCTATGCCGTAATGCGTGGCGAGGGCGCCGTTGACGTAGGTCAGGCCGGGGGCAAAGAGGGAGGCGAAAGACCCTTCAGCGTCGAGCATGACGTTGCTGAACAGCAGGCTCAATTCCTCCTTCATCGCCGGATAAAGCTGCGCGGCATTTGGATACAGCTGCGCGCTCTTGTTAGCGGTATCCAGTTTGTCCGTGCCGAGCCAGGTGTGCACCGCCTGCCGCAGCATATAACGCGCCTCCGTCTGACCGAGCAGACGGGTCGCCCACTGCCGAATTTGCTCCGGCGTGCCCAATTGATTGTTGGCCGCGGCGGCGAGCAGTTCGGCGCTCGGCGTGGTATTGGCCAACGAATAACTGAGGAAACTCGCCATTTCGTAAGACGAAAGAGCAAAAACGTCGGCACCGAGGGCGGCGTTGGGGTCACCGAGCTCGTGGCGGTAGAGGAATTGCGGCGAAGACAGCATGACGGCAAGCGCGAGTTGGATACCCTGCTTCACATCGCCCTCGGTTTCCATGCCGTTGGCGATCGGGGTGTAGAGGGTTTTCTCCTCTGTGGTCAGCGGTCGGCGGAAAATCCGCGTGGCGAATTGATCGAGGAAATTGTTGGCACAAGTCTGGTTGTAATTCGCCCCGCAAGAAGCGGACAGCGGGCCCGAATTATTTTCCAGCGCGGCGGCGGCCACCATTTCCGCCACCGTTATGTACTGGGTGTAAAAACTCGGCAGCACGCTGAGATAGTTATTGTTGATAAACAGCCCGGAACGCGAATCCGCCGGCAAGAGTTCCGTGACGTCGGCGGTGACGCCGAGCAGGTCGCGGACCGTGTTCTGATATTGCGTCCGAGTCAGCAGGCGCAGGCTGCGATTGCCGTAACTCGTGGTCTGATTGCATTGGAACGCGGTGACCGGGCGATCAATTTCATTGGGCTTTTGCGCAGTCGGGATCGAGGGACTCATGGGCACCATGTGCCAGGTGGAGATATAGGCCGTTACGTCCGCCGCACAGCTGCCCGCGCAGGAGCCGGGATTATTGGCCGGCATGGACGCCGCAATAAAATCGCGCAGCTGCGTATTGTTGTAAATGCCTTTCTCCCGCAGGCTCGCGTAATCGAATAAACCCTGCACTCGCGGCCCGGTGTGACAGGCGGCGCATTGGGCCTCGAATATCGCTTGGCCGTTGGCTATGGCCGTGCCGCCGCCGGAACTGGAGCTGCCGCTGCTGCTACTGCTCGATGAGGAACTGCCCCCGGCAAAAGTCACCAGGAACGCGGCCACGTCGCGGGCGCAGGTGGCGTCGCACAGCTGCGGCTGGCCGAGGGGCATGAGCGCGTCTATGTATTCAGCCAAACCTTCAAGGGTGGTGTTCTCCAGATCGTTGATGTTGAAAAAGAATTGGCCGGAACCAAAAGTGCCGTCGTCGTTGTTGACGTGGCAGCCGACACAAAGGTTGTCGAACTGGCTCATGCCCGCAACCGGATCCCCGCCGCCGGAGGACGACGAACTGCTGGAACTCGAGCTGCTGGAGCTCGAACTTGAGCTACTTGAACTTGAACTTGAACTTGAGCTGGAGCTTGAAGTTGACGACGAATTGGAAGATGAGCTGGAACTCGATGAGCTCGAGCTGGAAGACGACGAACTGGAGCTGGAGGACGAGGAGCTCGAGCTACTGGAGGACGAAGAGCTGGAGCCGTCGCCACTGGCGATAAGCTCGATGTAATTGAGATTGGTCTCGCCGTTGTTGAAAGTGACCCGCAACGTATGGTCGCCGCTGCCGATGAACACGTTGGTTATCGTCTGATCGCGATAAACGTCATAACCGCCGCCGACCGTGCTGATACTGCCCACATTGCTGCCGTCGATCGCCACCATGGTCGTGCGACCGGCATTGAGTGCTGCGACGCGCAAGGCAATGGTGTAATTGCCGCCGGGAATATCCGTCAGCTCGTATTCGACCCACTCGCCGGCGTAGGCGTAACCTATGGCGCAAACGCCGTTTTGGTCGGTGGTATCCACCAGGTCCACCTGCCCTTCGGCGCAGGGCCCGGAGGTTGCGCCCTCACGCGGTTGGTCCACCTCCATAAAGTTGACATAGTCCTCCGCCTGGAGGCGCACCTGAAAGCCGCCGCTCGAGGAACTGCTGCCGGACGACGAGGAGCTGGTCGAGCTGCTGGAATTCGAGGCGCTTGAACTGGAGCTAGAGCTGGAGCTAGAGCTAGAGCTAGAGNNCTTGAAGAGCCCGAACTTGAAGAGCTGGAGCTCGAAGACGAACTGGAACTGGATGAACTCGCCCCGCCGGAGGACGAAGAACTGCTCGAGGAAGTGGAGGAACCGCCGGAACTGGAGCCGCCGCCGCAGGCCGCCAG
>DJFO01000240.1:6658-7504 GCA_002432555.1 Marinagarivorans sp. UBA5870 | reverse complement strand
GCTACATCGCCTGGATCCCCGCCTCGCGGGGCCCCAAAAAACACGTCGTAACAATGCGCCGCGGCGAGAGTCTATTGGCTCAAGTTTCCGCTACCCGAGGTGCACATGCTGATCCGCCATCCCACCGACATACCCGCCTCCGAAATCACTCCGGAAGCCGTCTACCGCAACCGGCGGGAATTTATGCGCGGCGCGCTTGGTGTTGCCGCGCTCGGTTTCGCCGGTTCCGGCTGGGCGGCACCTTCCCAAGTGGCGGAGGAGGTGGTGACCGGCCCGGCTTGGCTACAGGAGAAAATTGGCACCGCCGCGCCCGAGCCGCAGCCGATCGGCGAGGCGATCACACCCTATGCCCACGCGACGGGTTACAACAATTTTTATGAATTCGGCTACGACAAAACCGATCCAGCAGACAATGCCGGCGAATTCCGCCCGCACCCCTGGCAGGTGGAAATAGCCGGCGAAGTGGGCAAACCGGGTGTTTATCATCTGGAAGATTTGCTGCAGGGAGTCGCTCTCCAAGAGCGAATTTACCGCCTGCGCTGCGTGGAAGCCTGGTCCATGGTAATTCCGTGGATCGGCTTTCCGCTGGCAGACTTACTGAAGCGATTCGAGCCCACCGGAAAAGCGAAATACGTAGCTTTCACCACGCTACTGCGCCCGGAACAAATGCCGGCGCAGAAAAAACTGCTCAGCACCATCAAGTGGCCCTACCGCGAAGGCCTGCGGTTGGACGAAGCTAAACACCCGCTCACACTCCTGGCGGTCGGTCTGTATGGCAAAGTCCTGCCCAACCAAAACGGTGCGCCACTGCGCTTAATAGTCCCGTGGAAATACGGTTTTAAAAGC
>DJFO01000240.1:912-6621 GCA_002432555.1 Marinagarivorans sp. UBA5870 | reverse complement strand
GTCGACCACCCGCGCTGGAGCCAGGCCCAGGAGCGTCGCTTGCCGAGCGGCCTGCTCAAACCCAATTTGATTCCCACGCAGCTGTTCAATGGTTATGGTGCGCAGGTGGCGAGTCTGTACAGCGGTTTGGATTTGCGGAAATTTTATTGAATGCGAGCGCAACCTTTCTTCCGCCGCTGCCGAACGTATTTCCGATACCGCTGGCCAATCGGTTCCGAGTATTTCACTGCCCGCCAGAACCCGCTATGTCGACCACCTGGCGCCGCGCGCTGATTTTTATTTTGGCCCTGGCGCCGCTCGCCTGGCTTATCGGGTTGACCTGGCGGGAGCAGCTGGGTGCGGATCCGGCCAAAACCCTGGTGCTGACCACGGGCCACTACACTTTTTATTTTTTATTGCTGACGCTGGCGGTAACGCCGTTGCGGCGCCTGGTGCATGTTAAGTCGCTCCACTTCCGCTGGCTGCCAGCGCACCGGCGCATGCTCGGGCTCTTTACCCTGTTTTACGCGCTCGTCCATATCACCGCCTATGGAGTTTTTATCCTCGGTCTCGATCTCGGTATGTTTGGTGCCGAACTCGTGCGACGCCCCTATATTTTGTTTACCTTACCGGCGGTCATTTTGCTGTTGGCCCTCGGCCTGACTTCCACCCAGGCCATGATGCGCCGGCTGGGCAAAAATTGGCGCCGACTGCACAGCAGCATTTACCTGATCGCGTTACTTGCTTGGCTGCACGTTTTTCTCCAGGTGCGCTCCAATTACGAGGACGCTGTTTTATTTGGGGTTCTGGTGGCGCTGCTGCTGGGCATTCGCCTGTACTGGAAACTTCGCGCTCGCGCCGCTAAGTCAGCGAAACCCTTTTAGGACCAAACTTTCACGCGATTTATTGCGTCGAGGGCAGGGCCGGTCATAGCGGTCGTGGCGAGTGCCATGATCACCATCAGGGTGAAAATTTGTGGCGGCAACACCCGCAGGTCGTAGCCGATATTGAGGACGACCAACTCCATGAGTCCACGCGTATTCATCAAGGCGCCGATCGCCAAGCTATCCCGCCAACTCTGCCCGACAACTCGGGCGGCGACGGCACTGCCAACGAATTTGCCGATTACCGCCACCGCGATGATCAGTCCCGCCAACAGCCAGAGGTGTACGTCCGTCAGGAGGTTGATCTGCGTGCGCAAGCCGGTGAAAACGAAGAACAAGGGCAAGAGCAATACCAGAGAGAAATCCTCCACCCGGTCCGCGAGCAGCCGTTTTATGCCGTCGCGGCCCGGCATTATGGCGCCCGCCATAAAAGCACCGAACAGAGCGTGAATACCGATCACTTCCGTGACCCAGGAGGAGAACAAGAGGGTCAGAAACGCAATGACCAAAAGGGTTTTGTTGCCGCCACTTTGCGTCCCATGTCGTTCGGCCAGCCGTTGAAGAAGCGGTTTGACGACTCGGGTCATGATCACCACATAGATCAGCGATAACGCAATGATGTAAAGCGCGCTGTGGAAACTTCCCGCCTTCACCATTGCGATAACCGCAGCGAGGATGCACCAGGCGGTAACATCGTCCGCCGCGGCGCAAGTGATCGCGAGGACTCCCAGGCGTGTTTCCTGAATACCCCGTTCCTGCAGAATCCGCGCGAGCACCGGAAAAGCCGTGATGCTCATGGCAATGCCCATAAACAGGCTAAAGGCCAAAAAGCTGATGCCTGCAGGGGCAAAGTCCCGGTAGAGCCCCAACGCCAGCAGCATCCCGAGGGCAAAGGGAAACGCAACACTGACGGGGCTGATGATCAGCGCATCAAAGCTTTTTCGTTTCAACACCTCCCAGTCGATGCCCATGCCAACCACAAACATAAACATGATCAGCCCGACCTGGCTGAGAATCTTGAGATTCCCCAAGGACTCAACGGGAAAAAGAAATTCAAAAACCGCCGGGAAATACAGGCCTAAAAGCGACGGACCCAGGGCAATGCCTGCAATAATTTCACCCATGACGGCAGGCTGGCCGATGCGGTGAAACAACCAACCAAAGGCGCGTGCCACGATTATGATGGCGGTGATCTGGGTCAAGAGAACCGTCAGCGGATGGTGGAGATTCTGCGCGAGGTCCTGCAGAAAATCCTGCCAGGGGCCAAGGGCGGATTGCGGTTGCGCCAGGGCGCGGCCCCCTTCCTGCTGGCTGCCCCACAGCACCACCAGATACATGAGCGCTCCGGCGCCCAAGATTATGGCCGTATAAAAGGCGGTGTAACGCAGGGTCTTCATAGAAACCATTTCCTCGGGGGTCGATCGGTGCGGAGCAGACCTGAGTCACTGGGTATGACACTGCGTGAATGACGCAGTAAAGTTACCGGCGCAGTTGCAGAACCCAGCCACCGCTGCCGCCATTTTCCCACCGCAAGAGAAAATGCTGAAGTGCCACGCAAGGGTGCCCTTCCGCGTCCGGGACTTGGCATAATGGTCGCTGCCGTTCCACCCCTCACAGGAGTTGCGCGTGACATTTCGCGGCCAAAACCAAGAGCAGCACCAAAAGTATCGGCCGATAACCGGTGTTTTGTTGACCAACCTGGGCACCCCCTCTGCCCCGACCGCCGCAGCGCTCAAACCCTACCTGCGCGAATTTCTCTCGGACCCGCGGGTAATCGAGCTGCCCAAATGGCGCTGGTGGCCGATCCTCCATGGAATTATCCTGCGGGTGCGACCGGCGAAGTCGGCCCGGCTTTATCAGAGCGTCTGGACGCCCGAGGGATCGCCTTTAATGCAGATCAGCTTGCAGCAAACGGCTAAGCTCGCCGCGCGCCTTGGCGAGCGCGCAGTGGTTAAGCTCGCCATGCGCTACGGTACGCCGGCCATAGGTGCGGTGCTGCGCGAATTTCAGGATCAGGGAATTAACCGCTTAGTCATATTGCCGCTTTATCCCCAATACGCCGGCGCCACCTCGGGTTCGACTTTCGATGCGGTCGTGCAGGAAACGGGTCGTTGGCGCTGGACGCCGGAACTGCATTTTCTGAACGGCTATCACGATCACCCGCAATACATAGACGCGCTCGCGTTATCTGTGCGTGAACATTTTCAACAACATGGGCAACCCGAGAAACTGCTGCTGTCCTATCACGGCATGCCGCAGCGCTATTTTGACGCAGGGGACCCTTATTACTGCTTTTGCCAAAAAACCTCCCGCCTTTTAGCGGAAGCGCTGAACCTCGAAAAAGACACCTACATCACGTGCTTTCAATCCCAATTCGGCCGAGAGGTCTGGCTCAAACCGGACACCAGCACCACCCTGCGGCAACTGGCGGCGGATGGGGTGAAAAAGGTGGCGGTTTTGTGTCCGGGATTTAGCGCCGATTGTCTGGAAACCATCGAAGAAATTGCCGTGGAAAATAAGCATCTGTTTTTGGCCAGCGGGGGCACCGACTATAGCTATATCCCGGCGCTGAACGCAGGGGATCCGCATATTGAGCTAATGACCGGCCTTGTGGAACGGTACTTGTAGATCCGACATGCTGCCGGTGGGGTAGTGGGCTCTAGCGCCGCAGCCCAACAAATGGCGGAACTGTCTCGTGATGTCGCAGGTTGATTTACGGCTTTTGCCCTCGCCCGAAATGGCGGAACCCGCGTTGCGGTTCNNGCCCTACGTAGGGCGGATGCCGCAGGCGAGCCGGTGCCGCGGGTCGCCTTGGATTACAGTTCCAATAGCGCATAAAAGCCGGAAAATTCGGCGGCCATACGCCACTGCTCGCCGCCGCCATTCAAGCGGAGTACCTAGAACAGACCGATCTAGAGGCCCAGCGAAATTCGGCCAACGCCCGCGTTGGCCTTGACCTGCGCGCGGACTTCTTCGGCGGTTTGCAGCAGCGGATAATCATAGGCATTCGCCGGGTTCCAACCGACATTGCCAAGGTAAGGCAGCTCGTTATTGTTCGCCGCGCTCTGCGCGCTGATCGCCAGTTGCGCCGCCGCCGTCAAATCTACCTCCGCACCATTGAGCCATGAACCGACGTCGGTGAAATATTGCGACCATTTGTCGAAGTCCACCCCGAACAGATCGACCGCCGCCGCGCCCTCCACATCAAACACGTTGCGTTCCGAATACACTTGCGCTCCAAAACCCAGGCCTATGGCGTAGGTGAGAAAATATTTTTGGCTCTCCGTTGTTTTTTTGCGGTTTTCATAGAGGTTGTTGAGCAAATGTACCTGGCCGAACCTCACCCGCGGCGCCCGCTGGCCCGTGTAAGCAAAATAATTTCGGAAAAACGTTACGTGGAAATCGTCGCCCGAATTCGAATCGGAATGGCCGACAAGCATGGTTTTATCGTGGTTATAAAATTTGGTGTAGGAGATCGTCAGGTAATTCGCTCCCTTTTTAATGTCCAGCAAACCATCGTACTGTTTGTAGTGGGATTTGTTCGGGTTCACGCCCATGTAGTCGGGCCCGTCGGTAAATTCACAGTGGTCGATCCATACCCGCTGGGTTCCCTCGATGGTGATGCCATCCGGCGTCGCGTTCCAGTCACAATAATCCGGATCCGCGGCCGTGCAGCCGGACTCAGGGCTGCTGATGGAGTTGTCGCGCCCAGGAATAAAACGCAGATTGCGCAGCACTATGTTGCGATATTCCTTGATGACTAGGTAAACACCGTTGAAGGTCGGAATATTTCCCGCGTCCACCACCCCGATCAGTGAAACATTGTCCCGCTTGATATCGATGCGGGTGTAACCCGAGCCGTCCGCTGCGGTGCTGCCGTCAATGATTCCTTTCACATACACGGTGTACGGCTGGCTGGGCAGGTCGTGCATGGTTTCGAAACAACCGCGTAACTCGGCGAAGGAGCTGGCCGTGCAGGATCCGGCACCCGCGCCAGCACCTCCCGTAGGCGCACCGTCCGCATGGNNCACCCCACCAGGCCGTCATCAAAACGTCCACCGGAGCTGGAACTGCTGGTCGAGCTACTGGAAGACGACGAACTGCTGGAAGACGTGCTTGAGGACGAGGTGGACGACGACGATGAGGAAGTGGAAGAGGAGGCAGAAGAACTGCTACTGCTGGACGAAGAACTCGAGCTTGTTGAACTCGCCGAGCTGGCAGACCCGGTGCCTCCACCGCAGCCGGTCAGTGCAAAAAGTACGACTGCGACAATCCAATATTGACGTCTCATGATGGTCCCCCTTGTTTGTGGCCTGTCCCGCAACGGGATCTTTGATTATGGTAAGGCCAATTATAGGATCTNNGACACAGAAATTGTCTGACCGGATTCGCATATTGGACAAGCCGAAACCTGCGCCGGGTGTTGAGAAGGCATAAGCGCTGCGCAAGCGGCACCGCCATCGGCGAGAAGAAAAGGACAGAATTTTGACGTTGCGGGATGGTTTGCTTGGAGCGAGGCCTTCTGCGGTGGTAAATTGACCCGCTTTTGCCCAGGGCTCGGCAATGGTTACGGGAATCGAACCAANNAGAATGCGAATTCGGGCAGGGCCTCGGCAATTTTCGTCATCATCAATCCCGGGGATTCATTATGCTTCGTTATACGCCCATTGCCCTGCTCTTGCTGCTCGCCGCTTGCGGCGGAACCAGCGGCACCTCTTCCAGCTCAAGCAGTTCGTCCTCCAGTTCCAGCAGTTCCTCGTCGAGCAGTTCTTCGAGCGGGGACATGACCGGTTCCTCAAGCAGTTCGTCTTCCAGTTCTTCGTCGAGCAGCTCTTCGTCGAGCAGT
>DJFO01000240.1:0-879 GCA_002432555.1 Marinagarivorans sp. UBA5870 | reverse complement strand
TTCTTCAAGCAGCTCTTCTTCAAGTTCTTCGAGCTCGAGTTCATCCTCGAGCAGTTCGTCCTCATGGAGCAGTTCCAGTTCAACAGGCAGTGCCGCTGGAATTTTGTTCGAAGACGATTTTGAATCCTATAGCGCCGGCCAATTCCCAGGTGCGCCCTGGAAGGTTCGCATCAACCACAACCCCAGCTCCACCGATACCACACTCGTGAATATTGCGACCGCCGCTAACTCCGGCAGCAAAGCGGTCCGCGTTATCAGCAACGGCCAATTTGCTCCTACCTTCGTTTTCTTGAATTTCGCGGCGGCGACGAAACAGGCCGACCATTTGTACGTCCGCATGTACATCAATGCCAGCATGGGTCTCGGCGGTAACGGCGGCCACGCCCACATTATCGAGCTGAGCAAAGACGGTCAAAACGGCATTCGATACGGCGAAGCCAACGGCTCGATCGGCATTAACGTGGCCGAAGGCAGCGACGCACTTTCGCCCCAGCAGGGACAGGCAAATGAAGACCTCGCTCCCAATACCTGGCATTGTTTGGAAGTGCTCTTTGACAAACGACCGGAATACGATGAGGCGACCACGTGGGTCGACGGCCGCATAGTGCATGAAGTGAACAATCGCCAGAGTCAGTGGCGCAACATCTGGACCAACAACGGCCCGGCGCCTGGCTGGCTGGCAACGGCTTTCAACGATCAAATCAATTTTGGCTGGTACGCGTTTTCCGGGGTGCGGGCGAACAATATATTGTTCGACGACGTAGTGATTTCCACGGAACCCGTTGGCTGTAACTATATGCCTTCCGGCACGCGCAACACCGGGTTCAACTGACCGTCGGACCGTCGGACCGTCGGACCGGCGAACCGGCGAACCGGCGA
>DJFO01000160.1 GCA_002432555.1 Marinagarivorans sp. UBA5870 | reverse complement strand
TTGTCGAGCAGGTTGGTCAGCACCTGCGACAAATGGGTCTGGTCGATCTTAACCAGGTGTTGGCCCGGATCCATTTGGATGTCGATCACCACATTCTGTCCGGTGCGGTACTGGGTAACGAAACGCGGCAGCCACAGGTTCAGGTCGAAGGTTTCTGGTTGCGGCTCCTTGCGCCGCGAGAGCGCCAAGGTGCTCTCGACGATCTGATTCACCCGTTGGGAATGCTGGTGAATGATCTCCGTCAGCCGCTTGTCGCCGCTTTTGATCGCGGGGGACTCGGCCAAGAGCTGCGCCGCGTGGGAAATCGCCCCGAGTGGGTTGCGGATCTCGTGAGCGATGCTCGCCGTCAATCGGCCGAGCGACGCCAATTTGAGCTGCTGTGCGTGCTGCGTCATCACCCGGTGGTCCTCGATATAAACGACCGTGCGCGAACTCGCGCCCAGGTCGACCGTCGACAAGCTCACCCGGGCGTGCTGACCGGCGCGCAGCTCGAGGACCTGCGGCGGTCCGCCGACGGGATTTTTTTGCCAGTTGCTCACCAGTTTCGTCAGCGGCGGAATATCCTCGAGCTCCACGTTGCGCAGTTCCCCCTCCAGGGGAAGATCGAGCAGGCGCAGCGCGGAATCGTTAATCAGGTCGATCCGCCCCTGCTGGTCGACCACCACGATACCGGTGCGCATGCGCGCGACTATGGCCTGGGCCAACCGCTGCAGGTGCGCGGCGAATTCGGCCTGGGCCGCCGCTTCCAGATTGCTGGTACGCAATTTTTCCGTCAGAAATTGAAAGGCGTAGGCGGTGCAAAAGAGCAACACCCCGAGGAACCCGGCCGAAAATAGCGCTTTGCTGCTGATTTGCTCCAACTGAAACAAATAGAGCGTTTCGGCAATCACCAGGAGGCTCGCCATGGCGGCGAAGGCGATGCCCAGTTGGCCGCGGATGAAGATGCCCGCCATGGCGACTATGATCAGCAGCAGATACCCGAGCCCACTCTCTATGCCGCCGCTGGCGTGGATCAGGCAGACCAGCGCCAATACGTCGACAATGAGTGAACCCACCACCCGGTTGAAAGAACGCACCAGCTTTTGCGGCTGGGCAGACACCAGGGTGAGCAGGCAGGCGCCGAGGTAGGCAGTGACCGTCCACAGAAACAAAGGCGGGTAGAGTGCCCCTATGATCGGGTTGGGCGCGGCTATAAAAAAAGTGCCGAGCAACAAAAACGCCAGAGTCGCCCGGAAATAGAAATAGATTTTCAGCAGGGTTGGATTGTGCTGGACAAGTTGCATCATCGGCCGCTCGCCTGAACGCGTCGTTGTTCTAGTATCAGCCAATCATGGTGGTCCGGCGGCCATATTCGGCGGCTCGGCTCGCAATGGCCGGATATCGCAATTCAATAGTGGCGTATTCTGCCGGTATGTCAAACGCAGGCGGCGGAGACTGGGGTGCCCAGCGCACCCGCGCGTCAGCCGGCGGCGGGTGGTGGCGCCGGCTCCTGAAATTCCGGATCGTAGTGGTGCCGGGTGTCGAAGCCGCCCAGCTCGGCGCGCTCGAACAAGCCGAAGGTGGCGTAGCTGAACCAATTGCGCTTGCGCCGCTGCAAATAGAAGGTCTGGTCGAACTTGCCATCTTCGTCCAGCGCGGGATAGTCGGGGAAATTGGTCTGCAGAACTTTCACCGCCGTTTCGGCCATCTCGTTCATGCCCATCAGGTAATACGCCTGCGCCATCACGGCGAGGCCATCCGGCACCGCCGGCGTCTGCTGGAAATTTTCCACCACGTAGTTGCCGCGTTTCGCAGCCGCGAGGTAAGCGCCGCGCTTGAAGTAGTAGTTGGCCACGTGGATCTCAAAACGCGCTAAAACGTTGCGCAGATACACCATGCGCTTCTGCGCATCCGGGGCGTAGGAGGAGTTGGGAAAACGCTGGATAAACTGGGCGAAGTGCTCGAAGGATTCCCGCGCGCCGCCGGGGTCGCGATCGGTGTTGTCGGCACCAAAAAGGGAGCCGACGAAAGTGCTTTCCTGATGGAAACTCGCCATGCCGCGCATGTAATAGGCGTAGTCCACGTTGCGATGCTGGGGATGCAGACGAATGAATCGGTCCGCGTTCGCAATGACTTCCGCGTAGTCCTGGGCGCGATAGTGGGCGTAGATCAGTTCAAGTTGCGCCTGCTCGCCGTAAGTGCCAAAAGGGAAATTTTCCTCGAGCATCTGCAGGGTCTGCACCGCCGCCTGCCAGCTGCTGCTGTTGAGGTGCTTCTGGGCGGATTCATAGACTTCCTGTTCGGTCATGCCTTTCTGTTTTTCTTCTTTGCTGGCACAGCCGCTGAGAATCGCTAGAATGATGCACGTTACGAGGGTGGGGAATCGCATTAAGACCGCTCTTGAATTAGATATTGATCGCTGTTCCGCGGCCCCAGGGCGCGGGACGGTGCAGTGTAGCCAGTCGTACAGAAGAACTCAATGAAGCAGCAGATCTCGCAACAAAACCGTATTTCCCTCGACCTCTGCGGCCAGCGTTTGGATCAGGTGGCCGTTATATTGTTCCCGCAGTTTTCCCGCGCGCGCCTGCAGGAGTGGATCAAAGCCGGCCAGATCACCCTCGCCGGGAGGCCCGCCAAACCCAATACCAAAGTCGCCGGCGGTGAGATGGTGCAGCTGGAGGTCGAACTGCGGGACGCGGGCGATTGGGAGGCGGAGGATTTGACCCTGGCGCCCGTTTACGAAGACGAAGACCTCCTGGTAATCAATAAACCGGCGAATCTGGTGGTGCATCCGGCGGCGGGCAACGAGGAGGGGACCCTGCTCAATGGCCTGCTGCACTATTTGCCCGACCTGCAGCAGATGCCGCGGGCGGGCATAGTCCACCGGTTGGACAAAGACACCACCGGTTTGATGGTGGTGGCGAAAAACCTGCAGGCCCAGACTCACCTGGTGCGACAACTGCAGGCNNCGCAGCGTAACCCGGCAATATGTTGCGGTGGTGGTGGGCCCGGTGCCGCCCCATGGTCAAGTGGAGGCGCCGCTTGGGCGCGATCCGTTCAACCGAATCAAAATGGCGGTGGTCAAGCAGGGCGGCAAAGAGGCCCTTACCCATTTCAACCGGCTCGCCCGTTTAGGCCCCATGAGCCTCGTGCGGGTGAAGCTGGCCACCGGTCGCACCCATCAGATCCGGGTACATATGGCGCACCTCGGCTATCCGCTGCTGGGCGACCCGCTTTACGGCCGCAAATTCGCCCGTTTTGGCGATTTGACGGAGACCGCGGCGGAGGCGGTGCGCAGCTTCTCCCGGCAAGCGCTGCNNGATTTCGCGGGGTTGGTCGCGGCCTTGGGTGGACCCCATGAAGCCAGTTGAGCCGCTGCAGCTGCTGGTGCCGGAGTGGCCTTCTCCCCCGGGCGTGCGCGCGATTATTTCGACGCGAGGGGGCGGCTGCAGCACCGGGGTCTACGCGTCGGCGAATCTCGCCGATCACGTGGGAGACGCCCCCGCAGCGGTAGCCATCAACCGCGAGCTGCTCGAGCGCCAAACTGGGGTGCGGAATTGGTCCTGGCTAAAACAGGTGCACGGCACGGAGATGATCCGTCTGGGCAGTGGGGCGCCCGGCTGTGGTCAAGTGGGTGACGGCGTATACACCTCGGTGCCGGGGCAGGCTTGCGCGGTGCTCACCGCCGACTGCCTGCCGGTACTTCTGTGCGATAGACGCGGCAGTCAGGTGGCGGCAGTGCACGCCGGCTGGCGCGGGCTCGCCGCCGGTATTTTGGCGCGGGCGGTCGGCTGCTTCGACGGTCCGCCGCGCGATCTTCTCGCCTACCTCGGCCCAGCCATAGGACCGGCTCACTTTGAGGTGGGCCCCGAGGTTTACCAGGCTTATGAAGCGCTGTTCACGGAGCTGACAGCAGCGCCGGATTGGCGGGATTGTTTCCGCCGCAGCCACCGCCCGCAGCACTTCTTCGCCGACCTTTACGGACTTGCACGGAAGATTCTTCAGCAGGCGGGGGTCGGGGATGTGTACGGCGGGCGCTACTGTACTTATTCGGATAAGGGCTATTCGGATAAAGGCTATTCGGATAAGGGCTATTCGGATAATGGCTATCCGGATACAGGCGGCTCCGATAGCAGCTCCAATGGTGGGTCTGATGGTGGGTCTGATGGTGGGTCTGTTCGTGGCTCCGATGCCGAGCGGTTTTTTTCTTATAGGCGCGACGGGGTCACCGGGCGGATGGTCACCGCCGTCTGGTTGACCAATTTGCCGTCGCGCGGTTGAGTTTACGGCTGGTCCGGCTGCGCCAAATACTCGGTGAAACGTTTCGCCCAGCGTTTCGCCAACATTTTGAAATCGTGCAGATTTTCCACCCGGTTGGTCTGTTTGAGGTCGCCGGGCCCGGCGAAGGCGCGAGTTTCACTGTAGTCACTCAGCTCCGCCACCGGCCGTTTGTCGGCACCGTTCTGGAGTGCCAGCGTCACGCGGGCGGACCCGGTGTAGTGGACGAAGTCTTTGGTCTGCGGGCGCAGAGAGAGGTCCGGGGCGTTCAGGCGGAAACGCGTCAGTCGCGGCGCCACCACCAGTGTATCCGGCCCCGGTTCCGCCACTTTTTTCCAGCCCAGATCCTTGCCGAGGGATTCCTCCAGCGCCTCCTGCAGCACACGGGTGTAGGACTCCCGGAGGCGCGCTTCATCGTGGCGGGTCATGTCCGTCTTGAATTCGCGCAGCCACTGTCGATCGAATTCCAGCTCCGGCGGCAGCACCAGAAAGGTTTTATAACGAGTGAAATCCACTGGGTCGGCGAGCCGCACCCAGTCAAATCCTTTCACTTCGATCTCGGCCCAGCCGGCGGTGGGATCGGGGCCTGTCATGGTGTCGGGTTTGGGAGTGGCGATGGCCGCGGTGGCGGCCAGGGGCAGAACGAAAGCTGCCAAGGTTTTGGCCAGTCGCATAACAAATTGCATAGCAAGTTCCTCATAGAAGACGCCGCACGGCGAGCCGCCGGCGCGGTGTCATTTTAGAAAATCCCACCCGCTAAAGATTCCACCTTCGCTGCGTTGCGAATGTAAAGATGTGTAGTGGCTCTTGAACAGTGGNNCTGTCGAGATCAAGGCAAGCGAGACTGCGGCTGCTTGATTTTGGGCGCCCGCGCCCAAATCTAGCACGACAGAATACAACCCTTTCACAGCTTTTTAGCAAATGAGGCCCCTCATGCGAATCGACCGATTTACCAATCCGTTGCAGACGGCGCTTTCTGATGCTCAGTCCCTGGCGGTGGGGCGCGACCACAGCCAGCTGGAGGCCGTCCATTTGGCGCTGGCCATGTTGGAACAGCAGGGCGGCACCGTACGACCGCTGCTGAACGCAGCGGGATTTGACGTGGCGCAATTGCGCGGCGCCCTGAAAAAAGCCGTTGATAATTTGCCGAAGATCCAAAACCCCACCGGCGAGGTACACATGTCCCAGGAGCTGGGACGGCTGCTGAATCTTGCGGACAAACAGGCGCAAAAGCAGGGCGATAAATTTATCTCCAGTGAGGCGGTGCTGCTCGCCGCGCTGCAGGAGGGCAATAACGCGCTCGGCAAAATCCTCAAACAATTCGGCGATCCGCGGCGGCTCGAGCAGGCGATTCAAAAAGTGCGCGGCGGCGAAACCGTCGACAATCCCGATGCGGAAGGTCAGCGTCAGGCGCTCGACAAATACACCATTGATCTCACCGCGCGGGCGGAGTCCGGCAAGCTCGACCCCGTGATCGGCCGCGATGACGAAATCCGCCGAACCATTCAAGTGCTGCAGCGCCGGACCAAGAATAATCCGGTTCTCATAGGTGAGCCCGGCGTCGGTAAAACCGCGATCGTCGAAGGCCT
>DJFO01000170.1 GCA_002432555.1 Marinagarivorans sp. UBA5870 | reverse complement strand
AACCGAGCCGGCGCAAGCGTTATATTGGGGATTGAGCGCCCGCGTCAGCTCTCGGTATCGAAGTCGTAATCCATGGTTTCCGCCGGGCCCTGCAGATAGTACCCCTGGATATAGTGCACACCGGACTGCCAAAGTTTGGACAGGACNNACGCTGGCGTTTTCCACGAAGGGCACTATGGTGATTTTTTCGTGCTCGTGGATCTGGCCGACCAAATTGCTCAGGGCCTCGGGTTCGCCGCCGCCGCTCTGCAGCTCCTTGGTGAAAGAGCCGTCCACCTTAATGTATTGCACCGCCAAGTGTTGCAGCGCATTAAACGGATTCAGGGCGCAACCGAAGTGGCTGATGCCGCATTCGCAGCCGAGGGCGGTTACCTGGTTGGTGAAGGATTTGGCGATGTTGAGGTGATCGTTTACGTCGGTTTCCTGCAGCTGGAAAATAATCGCCTCCGGTGGCAGCTTGGCATCCTTGAACGCGACCCCGAGCCAGGGCGGCAGCGTGGTGTCTTTGAGGGATTCTTTGCTGAGGTTGATGATCAGGCGAGTGTTGTTGCCGGCAGCCCGGTGCTGCGCTAACACCTTGATGCCTTCCAAAATCACCCAGCGGTCGATCTTGGTGGTTGCGCCTATCTCCGCCGCCACGTCGAGAAATTCCGCCGGGGACATGCCGATATTGTCCTCGTCCACCATGCGCAGCAGCACTTCGTAGTGCTCTTTGTCGGACCCGCGCAGGCTCAATATCGGCTGGAACAACAGACGGAATCGGCCGCGGTTGAGGGCGTTCTGCACCATTTTCGCGATTTCTTTCGGGGTGCGGCCACTTGTGGTCGCGGACGCTTGCTCCTCGAAGGTCGTCGCCACCACGTTTTTGTCTTTGTGGTAGCGCGCTATTGTGAGTTCTAGCGCTTGCAGCGCGTGGGATATGGGCACGTCGGAATTGCTGGTGGTCTCGTTGATGATGCCGATGCCCACGTGGTAAATAAACTGCAGCGTGGCGCCGCCTATATCGGCAATGTGATTGCGCAGGGCCCTGCCCAATTCCTCGCCGCGTTTTTGCGCGGAGTCCACATCAATGCTGGGAATCAGCAGCATAAAGCCCGCTTCGTTGAAGCGGCAGAAGGTCTCGCTGTTTTTCACTAGGGTTTTGGCGTAGGCGGCTATAGTGCCGAGCACTATGTCGGCCGAGGCCAGCCCCATTTTCTGCTGAACAGTTTCCAGGAAGTCCGCAATTCCTATGTACAGCAGCGCTCCGGTCGTGTGGTTGGTGACGGCGGCGTCGACGGTTTCTTCCAGCTTATCGATCAGATAATTTTTGTTGTGCAGCCCGGTGACCAGGTCCTGGTGGCGAAACTGCTGCAGCTGGGCTTCCAGCTCGGAGTTGTCCGTGACGCTCGACCGGATGATAAATTGAATGCACATTTCCTCGTCGTACTGGGATTTGCGCACCTCGACGCCCAGTGGCTTTTTACTTTGCTGAGAGGTGATCCCCTGAAAGGACAACTTGCTGGTTTCCACCTCGCTGCCGCGCAACATGAATTCCTTGAGGAATTCTTTCACCCGCTCCTGATCCTTGTCATCGACCATGTCGATGACCGGCATACACTCGAGGTCGTCTCGGTCTTTGTAACCAAGCAGCTCGGCAAAAGACTGGTTGGTGTACAAAAACATGCCGTCCTGCACGAACGCTATGGCGTCGCGGGAACTGTCGAGCAATTGTTGGTTGCGGCGTTCGATCTCTTTGAAACGGCGCTCCGCCAGGCGCTGCTGGGCCCGGTTTTCGCGGTTGACCAGCTCCCGGTTCATCACCTGCAACAGGTGCTGATCTTCGTCGAGGCGCACCACGTCCGCGGCGCCGAGTTTAATTCCTTCGACTATGGCCTGACTGCCTTCGGCGTCCGTCAGGAGTATCAGCGGTACATCCTTCGCGAGGCGGCGGACCTGTTTGACGGCCGTCGCGGGGGGCACGTTCGACGTGGTATCGAGCCCGAGAATCAGATCCCAGGACTGCTCCTGTAACAACTTGACCAATGCTTCTTCGCTCTCCACATGCTGGGCACGGGTGGGACGGCCGGCGTTGTGCAGCATGCTGATCAAGCGCTCGGCTTCTGCACGGGAGTCGTTGAGGATCAAGAGTCGGACGATTGGATTCGACGTCATACCGCTTCATTTTTATTTGGGGGCGGGCCGCCCCTCGGCGTATCCCTGATGCAGTCGCCCGCGTGCGGCAGGTGCCTCGGCGGCGACATTGACGAGCGCAGTGTACTGAAATACCAAGTATAGTCCTAGCCCGCGCACTGCAAGCGCGGGTCTCCGGGTATTACCTCGAACTGCCCCGGCCGTCGTCGCTGGAGAGGGTTTCGAAGCTGAAGAGTTTGAATTTACCGGTGGCGAAAATGCATTTGGTCAGGCGCACGTCGATCACACTGTCCTCCTGCTTCAATTTCACCCGAGTATTTTCCTGGAAGGGCACTGACGCAGTCAGCAAGCTCGGCGGTTGATTAGCCATGCTCGGGGCGGGAATGTGGATCGCCCGCATATAGTCGGTGAAGCCGCCCATGTCGAACACGCTGGCCGCACCGTATGGCACGGGCTGGTTGGTGAGCAGTTGGACCCCGAGCTGGGAGGCGCCCTTAAGCTGGCGGATCCAGCGCACCACGCCGACGCTCCAAACGCGCCGATCCGGCTCGCGAATGCCGATGAGTTCGCCGGCCTCGACTCGGCTGCCCGGCAGGTCACCCTGCCAGTAGATGCAGTAACCGCCCGCGCTGACATTATGCAGAAGCACGCGAAATACCGCCGGTCGGCTGGTCCGCCCGTGCTCCAGGTCCTTCTTACCGCTCAGGCTGGCCACCAGCGCGTCGAACCCGCCCGACAAAAAGGTTTCGCCGTGCATAGTGTCCGGCGGATTGATGAATTGATCGAATTCCACGTCGCCGCACAGGTGGAAGTGGCAGTCGATCAGGCCGATGCACGCTTCCGCTTCCACTTCCAGACGCCGGCGCTCCTGGTGCCGCTGCACCGGGTTGCTCCAGCAATTGAGTATGTGTTCCACCAGGCCCGCGGGCATCTCCGGGGGAATTGCCACCGCCGCGCTCTGATTGAGCCAATCGGCGCCGGCCCTGCTGCCGCCGGTGAGTTTGCTCAACTGGCTGACCAGCGATTGAAAGTCGAGTTCGAGCACTCGGCTGTCGGGATCGCCGTCGTACCGGTTCTTGGTGACCGGACCCTTGTCCTGGGTGAGATCCACCAGGAAAAGGTTGTTCTGGTCCGACGTGGCTGAGGGAAACATACGAACCTGCCGCGCCCAGGTCTCCAGCGTGCGGAAGGCAATGGCAATGTCATTCTGGGCGAGTTGGTTCGGGCGGATGCTGGCGAGCATCAGCAGGCGCAAGTAGCCGTCGGTGAGGGTCTGGGACCCGGCACCCGCGGCAACCGAGGCCGGCCGGCCGTGGACGTCGTAGTATTCCGCCACCTGAAACAGGGCGTGGGCGCGCAACCACATGGCCGGCGGAATGGCGGTGTAGAGCTGATACGCCCGCAGCATCAAAAGGCTTAGGGCGGTCATGGCACGCCACAGGGCGTTTTGCAGCAGTGCCTGCTGCGGCCCCTTCAATTTTTTCTGCTGCACGAGTTCTTTGGCGCAAACGGTATAGCCGTCCAGCAGGTGTTTTTGCAGCGCCTGGGCGAGCAGAGCGGTTTTTTGGGCGGCTTCCGGCAAAATCAGCGGCTGTTGTAAAAAGTCCTTGAGCAGGCCCAACAGACACTGCTGCGTGACCGGCCAAAAAGCTTCCAGCATGTCGAAGCGCGTTTTGGTATCGGTTTTGAGGTGCGCTATCTCCGGCAGGGCTTCGTAAAGTTCGATGCAAGTGGTTTTGATCTGGGTCAGCTTGCGCTCGTCCAGCCACTGTCGCACTTTGACGAGTTTGTTACTTTCGCAAAAACTGAGCAGGTTGATATCCTGCGGCGGCAGCTTGAACTGGGCGAGACTCAATGTGGGTTCGAATAATTGATTCATCAAAAAGCCTTTGTGCCTTCCTAGCTCCGTTTGACAACGCTTAGGTCGCCTACGCGATCAAGCGCAAGCCCGTTCTGCTGAGTATAGCCATGCGCCAAGGCGCGCGTTCAAGCGGGCGGCACCGGGGTCTTGGACCCTTCATGCGGTGTCTCCCGGACCAACTTAGGCACCAGATAACCCGGCAGGAGTGTCAGCAGATCTCCGTAGAGTTTCCGGGCCGTGAGGTCGTCCACGGCAAAATGGGCCGAACCCTCCACCTTATCCAGCAGGTGGAGGTAGTAGGGCATCACACCCGCGTCGAACAACGTCTCGCTGAGTGTCGCGAGAATTCTGCTGTTGTCGTTGATATTTTTCAATAGCACCGTTTGATTCAGGAGGGTCAATCGTCGGTCAAGCAGCGCGTTTATCGCTTTTGTGACCGCGCAGTCGATCTCCTGCGGGTGGTTGCAATGCAGCACCATGACCACCTTCAGGCGGGTGCTCGTCAGGTTATCCAGTAGGGTATCGGTGATGCGACTGGGCAGAATTACCGGATAGCGGGTATGGATGCGCAGGCGTTTTACGTGCTCGATGCCGGCGATCTCCTGGGCGAGCCAGGCCAGTTGTTTGTCGCCGAGGGACAAAGGGTCGCCGCCGCTGAGGATCACTTCATTCACCTCTTTGGCTTGCCGCAGATAATCGAGGGCTCGCTGCCATTCCGGTCGGCTCAGCTGATTGTCGCCATAGGGGAAGTGGCGGCGGAAGCAGTAACGGCAGTTGATGGCACATTGGGTTGCGGCGATCAGCAGTGCGCGGGAGCGGTATTTATGCACCAGGCCCGGCACCGGGTTGAATCTCTGCTCTTGCAGGGGATCGCGCTCAAAGCCGTCCCGCATCTCCAGTTCGGCGCCCAGGGGTAAAATCTGCAGCAGCAACGGGTCCTGCGGATCGCCTTTGCGAATGCGCGAGACATAGGAGCGGGTGGCCCGTAAAGGGAACTGGCTGCTCGCCCGCATCGCCGGCTCGAGCAATGCGGGATCGAGCTGCAATTCGCGCAAGAGAGTCGCCGGATCCTGAACAAGATCTTTCAGCTCGTCCTGCCAATTATTGATCTGCCAAGTTGGCACGGTTCGCGGTATCATGTGCGCCTTTTTTGGGTGTACCCGATAACTAAGAATGACTTGAGGGCAAAATGGCTAGCTATTCTACCAACGAATTCCGCAGCGGTATGAAAGTTATGTTGGACGGGGATCCCTGCTCCATCGTGGAAAACGAATTCGTCAAACCTGGTAAGGGGCAGGCGTTCAACCGCGTCCGGCTCAAAAACCTGAAATCCGGCCGGGTGTGGGAGAGAACCTTCAAGTCGGGCGAGACCCTCGAAGTGGCGGATGTGGTAGACCGCGAAATGCAATATCTCTACAACGACGGCGAGTTCTGGCACTTCATGCACCCGGAAACCTTTGACCAATTGCAGGCGGACGAGGCGACGGTCGGCGATTCCGCCAAATGGTTGCGTGAGCAAGATGTGGTGACCCTGACACTGTACAACGGCTCGCCCTTGGCGGTGACGCCGCCCAATCACGTGGAATTGGAAGTGGTGGAGACGGACCCAGGTTTGAAAGGTGACACGGCTCAGGGGGGCACCAAGCCGGCCACGCTCTCCACCGGTGCGGTCGTCAAGGTGCCGCTGTTCGTATCGATCGGCGACGTGCTGCGGGTCGATACTCGCACCGGCGAATACCTGGGCCGCGCCAACAAGTAACAGGCTCGGTGTTTCGGCCAAGCGCCAGCCTGGCGACACTCGAAAAACGCGCGTTATTGCTGCAGCAATTGCGCGCGTTTTTTTTGGCCCGCGGGATTTTGGAAGTGGACGTGCCCGCCCTCGGCGACGCCACTGTGACCGACGTCCACCTGCACCCTCTGCGGGTGGATGGGGTGGGTTTTCTGCAAACCTCGCCAGAGTATTATCTGAAACGGCTGCTGGCCGCCGGCGCAGGTTCAATTTTTTATTTGGGCAAAGCTTATCGATGGGAAGAGTCCGGCCGGCGCCACCGCCCGGAATTTACCATGCTCGAGTGGTACAGCCTCGGCTTCGATGACCGGCAGCTGATGGAGCAGGTGGAAGATTTGTTCGGTCTGGTCGCGCCGAGTGTGAGTATCCGCCGCCGCGCCTATGGTGAACTCTTTCAAACGGAATTGGGAATCTGCCCTCACGGCGCCAGTCTGCCGCAGCTTCTCACCGTGATCGACCGCCACCTGGAATTGCACAGCCCCCTCACGGATCGGAGTGCTTGTCTCGATCTGTTGTTCAGCCACTGCCTGGAGCCGCGCCTAAAACCGGGCATCACCTTGGTCTATGACTATCCGCGGGAACAATGCGCCCTCGCTCGTCTCGCTGAGGATGAGCAGGGCCGCACGGTGGCCCGGCGGTTTGAGGTTTATTGGAATGGGGTGGAACTGGCGAACGGCTATTGGGAATTGACCTCGGCGGCCGAGCAGCGGCAGCGTTTTTTAACCGACCAACAGCGCCGTCGCGAGATGGGCTTGCCGGTGCCGGAGTTGGACGAGCGATTTCTCGCCGCGCTGGCGCACGGACTCCCAAATTGCGCCGGAGTCGCCCTTGGGGTCGATCGGCTACTGATGTGTCTCATGGGTACCGATGACATCCGCGAGGTCATGCCCTTTGCGGATCGGTAGAGCGGATGCCAAAGGCGACCCGCCCAACACCCGAGGTCGTGCGACAACAATCGGATTTTCGCGAAATTCCCCGGGGGCGAGAGTGCAACGGTAGTCCCCATGGGGCCAGCCCGTTGCGCTCAGCGCTACCCGAGCGCCAGCAGCGCTACCCGAGCGGCGCTACCCGGACACCCATGTTAACGCTACCCGGACACCCACGTTTTTNNACACCCACGTTTTTTAGTCGATACCCGGAAGAGTCGATACCCGGACACCCACCTTAGCGCCCACATTAGCGGCACTGCTAACCACTGGTAACAAGACACCCACGTTTAGTGCTACTGCTCCAGACACCCACGTTTAGCGGCACTACCCGGACATCCACGTTTAGCCGCGGCACTACCCGGACATCCACGTTTAGCCGCCACTACCCGGACATCCACGTTTACCTACCCGGACATCCACGTTTTGCTGCTGCTAACCAGACACCCACGCAAGTCCGCTACTGCTAAGCGAACGTCCAAACCTTGATGGGTACTTGCCTCCACCGGAACAGTATCAGCCGTCCCGGTCGCAATAGAATTCATGATTCATATCGTAAGCCGGTGAATTGCTTCGCGGTTTCCCCACTGCCGTCGCCGGCACCCCGACCATGGTGGTGTGGGGGGCGACGTCTTTTACGACCACGCTCCCAGCGCCGATCTTTGCCCCCGCGCCTATTTCTATGTTGCCGAGAATCTTCGCCCCGGCGCTGATCAGCACACCTTTGCGCACCTTCGGATGGCGATCGCCCGTTTCCTTCCCGGTGCCCCCAAGTGTGACGGACTGCATGATGGACACATCGTCCTCCACGACGGCCGTCTCGCCGATCACTATCCCGGTCGCGTGGTCGAGCATTATCCCTTTGCCCAGACGCGCGGCCGGATGTATGTCCACACCGAACGTGAGGGCGATATGGCTCTGGAAAAAATGCGCCAGGGCAAAGCGCCCCTGACCCCACAGCCAGTGCGCCACCCGGTGGCATTGCAAAGCCTGAAACCCTTTGAAATAAAGGAATGGCAGGCAGTATTGGTTGCACGCGGAATCGCGCTCGTAGACCGCCTTTATATCGGCGCGCACCGCTTCGCCGATGCGCGAGTCCTGCGCGAGGGCGGCGTCTATGATTTCGCGCACTTGCAAGCAGCTGATCGCCGGGCTCGCCAGCTTTTGGGCGAGGTGGAAGCTCAGTGCATCCTCGAGCGTGTTGTGGTTGAGAATGGTCGCGTGGAGAAAACTGACCAGCGCCGGTTCGTTCTGCGCCTGATCCAGGGTTTCCTGTTTGATAGTTGCCCAGACCGGATCGTGGTTCGCCAACATAGATACCTCGGAAATCAATGAGCAAATTATTATTGGGACGGACTGCGTGGATTTCCAGCACCGTGCCATTTTGCAGTGCACGATTTGTTGTGTGCCTCACTTTGGTGCTTGCGTCTATTTGCCCCGGAGACGGACATCCCGCGCGCCGCGGCCAGTAGCGTTATTTTTTGGCTGGCACTGCAATTGCTGTCTCCTGCTTGCGCAGAGTCATTGCCGGCGGGGTCGGCACTCTGTCGTTACGACAGAGGACATCTTCATTTTTCTGCCTTGAAATTACTGTCTTTCGCCTCTGCGAAAACTCAGTTAGAATTCGGCGCAAATGGACAGCTAGGGTTCCGGTTGCTGCGGCAATGCCTGGTCCGAGAGCTGTCGAC
>DJFO01000153.1 GCA_002432555.1 Marinagarivorans sp. UBA5870 | reverse complement strand
GGGTATAACCCCGGCCAGGGCGGCGCCACCGAGTCCGAGGCCGGTGTGCCGCAAGAAATTACGTCGTGCTTCATCTGTCATTTTTTGGTCCTCTGTGTTTTTACGGTAAATCACCTATGGCCATCAGAAGCGGTAGGCAAAATCGTTGGAATTGGCCACCGTGTGTACCAGGTCGACAAACGCCGCCGCCTTAAAGGGATCCAGGTCGCGGGTGTCGCGCAGGCCAGTGGGTACCGCGACTTCAAATTTATCGGTCCAGGCTTTGGCTTGAATCACCTTCTCCTGCTCCTTCAGAAAATCCTTGAGCGTGGATTTTTCCGCGCGGGTCGGCTTGCGGGCGAACAGAATGCGGTACAGCTGCGTCAGCTGGGCGTCGGTGNNGGTGCTGTCGCCCGCCTCGCTGATCACCCGTCCCGCCAGCGCCTGGGACCAGCCGGAGACCAGGTCGCTGTTGAACAAGGTGAGCGCCTGCAGGGGCGTAGTGGTCACGTGGCGCTTGTGGTGCGGCGCCGACGGATCCGCCGGGTCGAAAGAGGCCGTCAGCGGATAGGGCATACTGCGGCGCACGAAGGTGTAGATGCTGCGGCGCTTGTGGTCTGCCGGATCCTTGGAAACCGTCCATAGGCCGCCACCGTTAAAATCCTGGCCGGAAGCCGACAACTGCGGCGGCAGCGGCGGGNNTCACCGGAGGCGTACAGCAGCGCATCGCGAATTTCCTCGGCTTCCAAACGCTTGCGCGGATACACCGCCAGCAAATGGTTGCTCGGATCCACCGCCAGGGCATCGGCACGCTCAGCGGAGGACTGTCGATAAACACTGGACAGCAGAATTTCCCGGTGCAATTGCTTCACGCTCCAGCCGCGCTCGACAAAAATCGACGCTAAATAATCCAGCAATTCCGGGTGCGTCGGTTTTTCGCCGGCGCGGCCGAAATCGCCGGGCGTGCCCACTATGCCCCGGTCGAAATACTGGGCCCAGACGCGGTTGGCGTAGACCCGTGCGGTCAGCGGATTTTCCGGGCTGGCGATCCAGCTGGCCAAGGCGCTGCGGCGACCGGTGGAAGTGGCAGTCGGGCTGATTTGCGGCTCGTTGTCGCCGGCCCATAGCGCCGGTAGGCCCGGCTGCACTTCTTCCAGCGGCCGCTCGTGGATGCCCGTAAAACGGACGTGGACGGGCACAGGATCCGGTCCCAGTTCCAGAGCGGTGGTGTAGTTGGCGGAGCCGCCGGCGGGTTTCAGATGGTCGTATTTCTTCAACTCCTCCGTCAGGCGGTCGTATTCCACTTTCAACTCCACATAACGAACCTGATAATCCGGAAAGCCTTTTTTGCTGGCTTCGGTCAGATAACCGGCGATGTTGTTGTCCGTGACCACCGCCTTGAGCCGGTGATTCACCCAGCGGTCCATGGGATTCCACTGAGCCTCAGGCTTAAAGATCGCCTCGCGGCTGTCGGTCAGGTAGCGCTCCTTGTAGTACTGGAGGCCTATTTCGCGAACCTGGTCGACAATCGCTTTTTGGGCCGCGCGAATATCCTTGATCGCCGCTTGATAAATGGCCTGCTCTTCGGCGAACTTTTTGTCCCACTCGGTTTCGGTGCCCGCCTGAATCGGCGTGCGCTCGTTGAAAGCGACGTTCGAAAAATACGCCTGCAGCTCGAAATATTCCTTCTGGGAAATTTTGTCGACTTTATGGTTGTGGCAACGGGCGCAACCGATGGTGGACGCGAGGAAGGTTTCGCCGACCAGGTCGGTGATGTCGGTGGCGATCTGGTAGTGGCGCTGCACGAGATCGCGCGAGTTGCTGTTGTCCGGATACCCGGCGAGAAAACCGGTGGCGATTTTCGCTTCCTGACTGTCGGGCCACAGTTCGTCTCCGGCAATTTGCTCTTTAATAAATTGATCAAAGGGCTTGTCGGTGTTGAATGCGTTAATCACGTAGTCTCGGTAGCGCCAGCTGTTCGCGCGGGTCTGATCGTTTTGGAACCCGGCGCTGTCGGCGTAACGGGCCAGATCCAACCAGCGCCGCGCCTGGCGCTCGCCGAAGTGCGGCGACGCCAGCAGGCGGTCGATTAATTTTTCGTAGGCGTCGGGCGAGCGATCTTGTTCAAAAGCCTCCACTTCCTCCGGCGTTGGCAACAGGCCCCAGGCGTCGAGAGTGGCGCGGCGAATAAAAGTGCCGCGCTCGGCGTCCCGCGCCGGCGTCAGGCCGTACGCGGTCAATTTTTCCAGGACAAAAGCATCAACGGGCGTGCGCACCCAGTCTTGCTGTTGCACAGCGGGCACCGCCACCGGCTCGACCGGTTTAAAAGCCCAGTCGCGGGCGACGGCGGCGGGTTTGTAGGTCGCCGTTTTATTTTCCGCTTGCGGCGCGTCGGCGGCCCAGACGTGNNAGACGTACGACGCGCTCAACAGCAGAACCAACATCAGGTTTTTATTTTTCATCAAAGCTCTCCGAGAACTGTTGCGAATACCGATCGATCTGGTGGAAAAGAAGCAGATACTTCTCCACCTGTATCTTCGTTATCGACAAGAGCAACTAACGAGCCAGGCGCGGGGGAAAAATTAATTCCATTGCAGCTGGGTCAGCTTCGGCGAGCGGAAGGCGAGCCTTCCTCTAGTATGGTTGCAACTCTTTTTTGGTCCATTTGATCCGGGTCGGGAAACGGCGGGAAATCCTACGGCTAGACCAAAACTTCCGCCGGCAGAACCTTACGCACCAGATAATCCGCGACAGCTTTATCCGCTTCGGGATGGAGGGGGGATGTTCGCAGATGCGCTTTGGGCGAGCACAGTTTGCGTCAGCAAACCAGCGGTCTTATGTCGCAGCTGAAAATTGCACGCGGACACGAAGCCCGCCGAGGGTGGTGGAATTGTCCAAAATGAGACGGGCTTTGTGCCACGCCGCTATGCGGTCGACGATTGCCAAACCCATGCCGTGCCCAGGATTAACACCGGCGTGGGAAATTCTATAAAACGGTTTAAGCACGTGTTCGCGCTCCGCTGGCGGAATTCCGGCACCATTGTCTTCCACCACCAGTTCAACCTGGTCGGCCACTTGCAGCACCTGCACCAGCACTCTGCCTTTGCCATAATTTAACGCGTTTTGGATCAGGTTATTGAGCAGCATCGCCAAATAATCCCGATCGGCGTTGATCTGCCACCGATCGGCACACACGCCGGACCCAAGCTCGACCTCGGCGGGATAATAGAGATGCGTCAGCTCTTTCACGAAATCGCTCAGCACTATAGGTGTTGGGTTAAACACAATTTCCGCTTCATCGAAGCGGGCATAGCTGAGCAAGGTCTCGACCAGCGACTCCATAGCGGCCAAGTCGCGGTTCAGATGATCCAGAGATCTTTTCAATTTTGGCTCGAGCTCGGCCTCCTCGAGCACGCCCAGGCCGAATTTTAAACGGGCAATGGGTGTGCGAAGGTCGTGCGAAAGAGCGCGGGATAAGAGCTTGTTATCGTACAACAACACCTCGATGCGCTGTGCCATGCGGTTGAATTCTTGTTCAATCGCGCTGATATACGAAATTCTTCCCGGAGCGATCCTTGCCGATAAATCGCCCGACCCGAATCGCCGCGCGGTGTTGCGCAGCATGGATAGCCGGTGTAACAACGGATATGACCAAAGCAGAATCACCAAAATCACCCCGGCGTAAAAAGTCAGGGTAAGCAACAAACGCAAGGTGAAAGCGTCTTCGCGACCCATCGCTTTTGGCAGATCCATTGATAGAACCTGATCCTGCCGGGGTAAATAAAAATGCAGCGAGATTTCGCTTCCGGAATCGAGCACGAGCGGTTCCCCGGCTAGGAACGAGTCCTTCAGCTCGGCGGGGATCGTAAAAACCTGCAATCGAGATAGCTGTAGAGGCAAGGACGATTGCTCTTCCCAACGCTGCAGATCGCGCTCGGTCAAACTCGCGAATTCCGCCATGCGCCGCAGTTCGGCCCCCAGCTGGTGATATGCCAAAAGGACTGGATCTTCTATGGGATTTGATTTTTGCTGATACCATTGATCGATCCCCCACCCCAATCCCATTATCGTGAGTATCACAACACCCAAAAGTGATAGAAGCAAAGGGCGCACAGGTTAGGTCCAGGCATTCGGCGCAAATAAATAACCTTTTGCCCAGACGGTTTTGATCCGCTGAGGATTATCGGGATTGTCATGCAGTTTTTTGCGCAACCGGGAGATGCGAATGTCGATCGAGCGATCGAAACCGTCATATTCAATGCCGCGAAGCTGCACGACCAGAGCTTCACGGCTGACAACCTCGCCGGCATTTTCAGCGAGCACCCAGAGCACATCAAATTCATGCGCAGTGAGCGGAACGGGAGCGTCTTTATAAAACGCCGCTTTGGCATCGCGCACTATGCGCAAATAGCCAAAGCTGAGGTGGCCGGCGCTATCAACGGGTTCGCGGCGCAAAAGCGCCTGTATTCGCGCCAGCAACACCCGCGGGCGAAATGGTTTTACCAGAAAATCGTTGGCGCCGACTTCAAAACCCAAAACTTCGTTTGCCTCTTCGCCGCAGGCGGTCAGCATGAGAATCGGCAGTTTGTGGAAGCGGCGCAGTTCTTTAGAGATAACGAATCCCGTAACGCCGGGCAGTAGGATATCGAGAATGATGAGATCCGGGGTTTCCTGCTGCACGCTTGCCACTACCTCACTGCCGCACGCCAAATGCCGCACCTGATAACCGTGTTCGCAAAGATAGGTGATTATCCACTCGGACAGTGATGCATCATCCTCTACCAAAAGAATTTTCGGCGGATTTTTTTCGATCAACACTAAAAAACTCTCCAGTGGCTTTTCCGCCGAAAACTTTTTCGGTAGACCCAAGCGACTTCGGCTCTCGCTTGAGCGATGGGGGATTTGTCGTCTCGGCGAGCCAAATATAAGACGACCGATGCTTGAGCGGAGAGATGGTAGGCTCCTTCACCCGAGGATGCGCCCATCCAACACTGAATCGCATCCGCCTGGCCGCTTTGATACAGACAATAATCCGCCGCGGCATCCGCCCGCCAGGCAACGGCGAACGTCTGATAACACACCTGGCCTTCGTGCAAGGTGACGCACCGCCGCGGCTTCAGCTCCAAGTGACCTTCCGGCGCTGCCCATGCCAAAGGCCAACAAAAGCTGCNNAGTGACCTTCCGGCGCTGCCCACGCCAAAGGCCAACAAAAGCTGCTGATAATCAGCAGCGCCTGGATTTTCTGCCGCTCGAGCGCGACTAACAAAATCCCAACCAACCCTGAACGCGGTGTGCCCCGATATCGCAGCTTCTGCAACCGTTCAGCAATCGACCAGCCCCCTAACCACACTCGGTTCATTATCTAGAACACATAGTTCAGGGTGAGGCCAACTTCATATCCCGGCGCAGCGGAAACCAACGGGCTCGCGATGGTCTCCCGGTCAAGGGTCAGAATTCGAGAATAACCCTTAGCCACCCAACTTTCGGCGAGAGGATAAGTGGCACCCGCCTCAAAAACAGTCGAAAAGCCCGCGTCCGCATTGTACACGGGAAGTCCCGCAGAGGCCTCGTCGGGGTCAATCGAGTAGTAGTAGTCCATCACCCGCTCGCTGTGATAGCTGGCCCCGGCAAGCGCGTGGAAGTTCCACTTGGTGTATTGCCAATGGCGCGCGAGCCTTAGGGAATGGAAGTAGCCGCCGTGCACATCGCTGGCATCGACCAAACTGTAAAATTGAAGTGTGTACTGCTCCGTATCAAGGGTCGTCCGGACGCCGGCCATAAAATCGGCTTCGCGGCGATGGATTTGCTGCAGGTCACCACTTATTTTCGCACTGATTTCGTCGTGGACGGGTAAGCCCACCAAATCCGCGGACCAGTATTCCGTATTGGCGAAATTGTAGCCAATATAAAAGCCTTCCAGGCCGGACGTATAGAGCTCGACAAAAGCCTGTTTATATTCATAGCGGGCGTTGACTTCAAGGAATATTCCAGAGACCCGCTCGCCGGGTTCACTGTGCAACGCGTAGCTATAAAAAGGCGACCTCACCACGCCCAAACCAAAGCCGAGTTCGAGGTAACCGCTCGCGGAATTGTCGGTGATGAAGCTCTCGCCAGCAGTCGCGCTCGAGCAATTTTGCGCAGTCGTCATGGCTGTTATGAACAGGCATGCGCACAGCGACAGCTTAGGGGAGATGTTTTTCATTCGACCTGTCCGTGGGTTCGTGCGTGAGAGTACGATATCCGCACTCGTGAACCAAGCGGTGGCCCACCTTAAGAAAGTTTATTTGGGTGTAATCAACCGCGTGCGGTGGGTAGAGTAAGAGAGATGGGAGTCAACAAGTGTATCCGTTTGTATCTGACTTTCTGCCGTCGCTAGGCCCAGAGCTGTATCGCCAGAGAAAGACACAGGTTTTTCACCATCACATTCTTCGATTTCGATAAGAGGAACTAGCGAGCCAGGGCGGGAACGACAAATAAACTTATGAAAATCCATCAGTGTCGCTGCTTAACGAATGCATGTACCCGAGTTAGAACTTGCCTGTTCACAGGGGACGTCCACAAGGAAATGTGGAACTCATAGGGGCCGCCGAAGGGAAAGGGGCCTGGCGATGCTGCGGAAGGTTTCTAAGGTAAATATTGTTGCAGCCAAGCTGGCATAGAGCGAGATTTGTTGTGAATCATTCCGTCACGATAGTCACAAATCCATTGGTAATGCTGAGTATTGTCGTAAATGTGAGCGCTTTCGAATGCTTTGATGTGAGCTTTCAAATTGCCAAGAGAGCGCGGGTACCGTCGCCTGACATCAGCAGGAGGAATCGCATGACCGCCGAGTTCAACCCGCTTTGCGACTCGTTCTTCACTTAAGTCGGCGCTATTCAATCCAATATAAATGAACGTTGTTCGGAAACCCGCCTGCCTGGCTTTAGCGGCATATTTGATATAGGTTGAGCCAGAAATGGTTGATTCAACGACGAATGAGCGGCCATCTTCAACACAACGATTAACCAGAAATAACGCCGTTCGACCCGCTGAAAGCTGTTCCTGATCCACTGCCGCGAAAGACCCGGACTTGACCTCGGCGATAGCGTCCGGGTCGATTACAAGGACGCTTGGAAAGCGTCTTCTGAGAGTAGCGGACATCGTCGACTTGCCCGCTCCGTTTGGTCCAGCAACGAGGAAGAACTGAGGCCTGGACAAAGATATCTTCTTTAACGCTTCGGCGGCTTGGGATGGAGGGATCTGCGCTTTTCAGCTGCCAAGGCTTCTTTATATGCCTCCTCCCCCAGGCGCTTCCTGCCCTCGTCCGTCTCCAATTCCTTTGCCAACTGTTCCAACTGAATTTCGGCTAGTGGTCTAGGTTTGTCTGACTGTTTCATACCTTATCTCGCTCGCTCAAAAATCTCGCTCGCTCAAACCGCGCCTTAGCATAAGCTCGCGGACAGTTGAAATCAATCTAGGCGTTCGTCGGCAGTACAGAAGCCGGTGCACGAACACCCATCAAAGGCGAAATCGATAGGTCTGGGCCGGTTCGATATTGCAGACGGAAAAAGACTGGTGAATCGTGAAGCCACTTGGTGGAACCCGCGGGCGCGGTTCCACCCTGCGGCGGCGCTGCAAAAATCAATGTCCCGGCCGCTTATCGCCCGGGTACCAAAACTCTCCATGACAGGTTTCGCAGGCGTGTTCAATCAAGGCATCCGCCTCCTCCAGGGCCGCCACGTCCTTCGCTTCAATCGCCTGGAGAGCGCGGTCGGCGGCGGCGTGCAGACCGCGGGCGTTTTTGGTAAAGCCCGCCCAATTGGCTTGGATCAACCTCCCGATTTCATCGGGGTCGAGTTCCACCGGATGAATGGAGGTGCTCGCCCCTGCGACCGCCACCTGACGGCCGGGGAGTGACAGCAAATTGGCCGCCTCGCGCAGCGTGATAGCGTGATGGCGTAAGGTCAGCCACTCCTCATCGGTTTGCGGCACTATCTCGATTTCGCCCGCGGCGCTGATGGTGGTGGAAATGGAATTCCAGATCGGATCCACATTGGGGTCGATCACCGCGAGCATCAGTTCCTGTACAGTCGCGGACGGTTCAAGGGGCAAGCCGTCACCGCCCTGCCCTTTGCCACCACAGGCGACCGTGGTCGTCAGCAGCACAACTGCCGCAAGCGTTTTGAATTCCACAAAATCTCCAATCAATTGATAGCGAAACAATAGAACAGACCGGCACCACCGGTGGCCACCAGGTTTTCCTGGCCGCAACCGCGACTGCCGTGGGCGGAATTCCAGGAGGTGTTGCCGCCGCCGGTACGGTCGAAATGGCCGACCTGAGCGGAACCCTCGGCCGCGCTGCTAGTAAAGTTTTTACAGGTGTGGTCGGCCGCGTCGGTGAAGGCAGTACCGTCGGGGCGCGAACCGGCGAGAATATCGTGCTGGTTGGGCGTGGATCCGGCGCCTTTCACGGGCTCATTTTTTTCCGTCAGAGATGTGCGCAGACTCAGGTTGTTGCCGACCCGGGCGACATCCAGCGTGTCGCCGTGCAGGTGCGCGACGTCGTTGGCAACGGCCTGGCCGTTGGCGTTGTGCCAGGGGCCTTTACCGATACGGTCGCGCGCGTTGACGGCCGGTTTACCGTCGGCGGCTTGGGTGCTCAAGNNGGTTTTACCGCCAGCCCCAACCGCCTGGGCCAATTTCTGACAGTGGGCGTCGGCACCGGCCAAACCGCCGAGGTCCGCGCCTTTGCCCAAACCGACGCTCGTTACAAAAAAGCTGAGCGGCGGTTTGGGTTGAGCCGCGGCCGCCGGTGCCGCTTGAGTCTGCGCGAATACGCCGGACGCAGCAAAGGCGCAAGCGGTCGCGAACGCGGTGGAGAAAATCAGTTTGCGGTTAAACATAAAGTTTCCTTAGTTGAGGTGAAGTGAAGGAATTGTCTTGCGCTGTCATTCGATAAATTCGCGCTGGGCGGATAGGACGGCGGGCTTAAGCGATCAGGCGGCTACAAATCCAATTGCCCGGCCCGCCAGACCTACGCNNCACCTACGCCGAACCAGAGAAAGAGGGACGCAACCGCGGCGCCCGTCGCCAACCATTTGCCCGGTTTTTCCGCCGCGGCGACTTTGCGGTGCCAGGTGAAGTGGAGCAGCACCGCCAACACCAGGATTTTTAGCTTCAGCCAAAAAGCGGGATTGGGTTCGTAGAGAGCCGCGCTGGGGACAAACATAAACAGGCCGGAGAGGATCAGGAATCCGAGCCCGAGCAAAAAGTAGGGTCGACTGGCGCGATCGAGCTCGGCTGCGGAAAATTGCGTGAGCCCGGTGCCGAGCAAACGCAGATTGACCAGGAGCACCGAAGTGAGCAGCAGAACCAGTCCGGCAATATGGAACAGCTGGGCAAATATGCCGAAAACAATATTCATCTGGCCTATGCCCACTGCAAAATCACTGTCCTGCAAGAGCTGAAATAAACTGTGTGTATCCATGGGTGGTACTCCTTAAAATCCAGCGTCGAAATAGGGAATCAGTCGCCCAAACACCACCACCGCGGACCACGAGACCAGCGACGTGTAACCGGCCAGACGCGCGCCGCCGGGATTGACTTTCTGCGCGCCCCATTCGGCCACCTTGCGGCCAAACCGAACTTCAAATACGACGGCATTCAATACCGCGAAAGCGAGAAACAGCATTTTCAGCGGAAATACGGGAGTAGCGATCAAACCGGGGCCCGCGGCAAAGGTCAACAAAATCCCCGTTGCAAAAGTCGCGGCAAATCCGCCGACCATCCAAGGGCGCAACTGCTGCAGCAGGTCGCGCACATTCACGTTGCGCCAGATCCACCCGACCAGGCGCAAATCGATCAGGAATATCAGCCCAAAAGAAAATGCGAGACTCAGCAGATGAACGCCTTCGACCAAGGGGTAGATGTAGATCGACTCGGCGAGAGCAGTGCCCAAACGAGAGTCGTACATGGCTTGCAAAAAATCCGTCGGCGTCATATAAAAATCCGCATTTTCGCCCGTGCTTTATTCGGCCTTGCCGGCGACTTTCGGCGCGGGCGGGACAATTTTGCTTAGAGCGCCGCCTTCCGCCTCATAGTCCTGCGCACCGACGGCGCCGGCCACTTTAAAACCTTTGCCAGCCAGCAGATCGGCGCCGCGACCCGCGCGACCGGCGTGATTGGAAACGGTAATAACGGTGCGATCGCGCGGAATAAAATCGAGATACTTTTCCAATTCGTTGGATTGAATGCTCAGATAGGCCGGAAAACCACCAATCTTGGTGAGTTCATCGGGACGGCGCAGGTCGATTACTACGATTTTGTCGGGCGTGGCGAGCCATTTGTCGAACTCGGCGCGGGAGAGCTTAGGGGCTTTGGCCTTATATTCATAGGTCGGCTTTGCAGCCGGCTTTTCCTCCGCCGCCAAGGCGACGGGAGAAACAAAAGTGAAGGCGAGTAAAATGGAGGCGGTGAGGTTTTTCATGCAATTTCCTTAAATAGTGAGCGGCGCGAATGCTGCGTCATGCGCGAATTCGATAACAATCGAGTCGACGAATAGTCTGCGATATTGATCAGGTTGGAATACTCACACGACGAGGCGAAGTATCCAGACGAAATACGTGAGAGCAACCGGCGTACCAAGACAAAGTGTGTTGCTGAATTTCTAGCAAAATTCCTCTGGAGGTCAGTATTTGCGGCAAGGCGGCGCTCGTTGTTAACTGCCAGCGGGTATTCGCGCACGCCACCGGTGTTTCATAAACCACAGTTGTTGGGCACGTATTTTCGGATATGCAGCAGACAACTATGGATTTTTCAACAGTCCCTGGGAACGTTGCTGAAGAGGACCATAGTCGACATTCCGGCGCAGGCGGGAACCTACGCGGCC
>DJFO01000113.1:7349-9208 GCA_002432555.1 Marinagarivorans sp. UBA5870 | reverse complement strand
TAGGGGCACCCCTTGTGGGTGCCCCCTGGATTGGGCACCCACAAGGGGTGCCCCTACGTGGAGGGGAGAGACTTATTTTTCCGCACCAAATCGCGGTGCCATCTTCAATGGCGCGGCGGAGACGTCTATCAATTTCGGGGAAGAAGTGAATAAAATAATTCACCCATCCGCCATCAGCTCTCTTCGGACTGCTGAACCAGCAGGTCGACCAGCATCAGCGCGGTCAGCACCTCGGCCGCGGGATCATCCTTCAGCAGGTGGATGATGTACCGGTTGTGCATCGAAAATGTTTTTCCTTCGGCCGCGGCGATTTGGTCGTCCTGGTGCTCGAGCCGGAAGTTAAGGTCGCTGAGATTGCCGGTCAGCACCGCGCCATCGAAGGGTCCGCCTTCCACTTCGATTCGGCGGGATACGGATAACCGGTTCTTCAGCACAAACTCCGTCCCACCCATGGTCACTCTGCAAGTGCGCGGCAGCGCGAGCGCCTTGCGCCGCAAGGTAGCGATCACCTGGTCGTCGCGTTTCAAGCTCCAGGTGGCAACCGGAAAGGTAGTGCGCCAGATCGTAGTGTATAGCGCCCTGCCGTCCGCATCGGTGATCAGGAGGTTGTCCTTGAGCCATGACGGCTTGGCGATGCTGAGTACTCGTTGCATATGACGCTCCAATTCGGAAATGTCAGGTGAGCGGGCAAGCATTGGATGAACCCTCCGCAGCCCTACCCTCGGCATTTTAAAAGCGATACTAGGTTAAACGGTTAAAAAGTAAAAGGTTTTGCCAGACAACGTTGATGCGGCTACCGCTATCCACCGCCACAAGCCACGAAACGACTCTGATCAGTAATTAACGGACGCTGACAAGGTTAGGGCCCAGCCGCCGACATCTTTACGCTCCATATAATTCGCGATATCGGCTCCTGCGGGGACAAGATCACCTTCATCAGCGCCATTCGCCAGAACAAGTTGGTCCATATGTACCGTGTATCCGATCCCAAGACTTAGCGCTGGTTTGAATTTGTATTTTCCATCGCCGCGCCAATAGCTGAACTTTGTCCCGAGTATAATTCCATCCACGCCATCGTCAAAATCATATAAACCCAAGAATGGAGACACCGAATATTCCCGGGGATTTCCTGCTCCTATCGGAACTCCAAGGCAACAACGGCCACTGGCGAAGGACAAGTTATAGTGAACCTCCAGTCCCAACTCCGCAGCATATTGAGCGCCCGAAGCGTCTATCCCTCCCTCTGCAGTGACGGACGCATCGTGAGACTCTGACAAGACTTCTTCATTGTAACGAATTATATAAAATGCCGGTCCGATGCCGAACAGGCCCATATCTCGATTGACCTTATTTGATCCCTGGGTGAAGGGATCCTCTTCGGCGTGCGCGTGAAACGAGGAAAGGAGGAGAAAAGCTAAGGCGATTTTTTTCATGGTCGATCTCGCTTTTTAATGTTAACGAATGGACAAATTCTGGTCCCACGCGAATCTTCTGAGAAAAGGTTTATAAGAGGAAACTGGATCTGCCGATCCATAAAGCAGGCGGGATGATCTAAAGTCCAATTGAGGGTAAATCCCAGATTGACACAGGAGGGTCGCAAAAACTCGTGCTTTCTTGTAAATAGAAACGCCTTGATCCTTAGGGAAGCCATATTGGCCATTCGATGCTCCTTGTATGCCGAACGCAGGGTACCGGTCGGTTCGACTTCCGCTGTTGCAGATAGTTCTGGGGGGCGCCAATGCGGACGGGGCAAGTTCAACCTGCCCCTTATTTTTTTAACCGTCTTCTCTTCCTACTTTCTTCAGCGTGCTCTGCGCCCTTGATTCTCGTCCATCATGGCTCGCCGGGATCCATACCTT
>DJFO01000113.1:0-7322 GCA_002432555.1 Marinagarivorans sp. UBA5870 | reverse complement strand
CTGCTGGAAGAACTCGAGCTGCTGGAAGACGAGCTGGAACTGCTCGAAGAGGAACTGGAGCTGCTCGCCGAAGATGAACTGGAACTGCTCGAAGAGGACGAACTCGAGCTGGAACTGGTCGAGGATGAACTCGAACTGCTCGTCGAATTTTCGTCGATAGGAATCAAGCGAGCGCCGGGAATGGGACGTTCCATCCGCCCGTTCGGCAGCCGCCAGCCCACGGCAAAGTTATCCTCTCCATCATTTTCCCTGTGCAATGCTTCAATGTAGTAGGCGTTACCCGCTTCCAAATAAATGGGGACTGATTGCTGGGTTGGATATTTGAGCCATTCGCGCGGGAGAGTCCACTCGTTATGATAGGCGATCCGCTGGGCGCGCGCCGAAGACGCATCCGGACTCAGCTTAAGTTCCACGCCGTTGTCGCCGGCCACCCAGAACACATAATCGCCGCTGACGGGCGGGCACACGTACCCTCGGACACGAGTGCCATATGCATCAGCCGAATCGGTATCACCTTCAAAGGTCAGCAATTCGTCGCGTGAGCTGGCCGGCATAGTTACGGGGATCGATGACACGGACCCGTCCACCGCGCCGGTGCCCGTCGCGGGGATAACATTCCATATCTCGCGGGAGATGGAGCCAAGCCCAGCACAAGTGGAATCCGCCGGCGGCGTCTCGTCAACCACATCGGCGACAACCGTCACTATGCTGCGGGCGGGGACTAAATGCCGCTCGCCCGTAACGGAGGGCGCAAGTTCCTGAGTCGAGTTGGTGGTATAGGCCGTATATTCGCCGATGGTTTTGCCAGCGGGTAGGTTGCCTACATTCAATTGGATTTCGGTTGCAGCATTACCGGCGTTCACAATCACGGCTACTACTCGGTCGCCTTTTGGGCTTTTATACGCGGATGCCATAATTCCGTTGAGGTTATCGTCATTGGGCAGCGTTATGCGCCTATAACCCGGACGGATAAAGCGGCTGAAATTACCAAGGGCCCACATGGCTTTGGAAGTTTGCAACGATGCAGGATCGAGAGCGCTGTTGATTTTGATCAGTCCGTCTTTGTAATCGTATGGAGTAAGAGCCAACCACCAGTGCCATGCGGAGGCCTCCATTCTCACCAGATCGCGATGAATAACTTTCGCCACGTGGAGTGCATAGTCCATGTTCGCGGCGCCAAAGCCGGTACCCTCGAAATTTCGAGCGTTTCCGGTTCCGCCGAGGATGCAGAATTCACTCATCCAAATTTTGGCGGAAGGCGAAACCTGCCGCACGTTATCGCGCGTGAGGTCGCGCAAAACACCCATACGATCCGCCTGCGCGTCGGAAAAGTAGCCGTGCAGGGAAATCCGATCGTGCAAGATGCGCCTCATCTCCGCGTCACCGAGCAATTGATTGATGTAATTCCGGTAGAGGCCGACACCGCGACTGTTCATGCCACCCGTATATACGCTGCCATCAAAGCGTCGCTTGAAGTCATCGCTCAATGCGGCCACATATTCCACCGACTCGGCCCCGTCAATGTGAACCTGCTCCGCCAAATTGGCCGCTACGAGCGCTTGCTGCAGCGCCCTATACAAGGCTTTGGTTTCTTCGATATTGTAACGGTTGGCCTCCTGAGATTGGCCCTCCCATTCCCAGGTCGGTTCGTTGATTGGACTTACATAATTGACGGGCACCCCAACCCCAGCGCCCCGTAGATATTGCAAAACCTTAACTAAAAAAGCCGCAAAATCTTGTCGTCTTTCGGGAATCAGATTTGTTGATCCGACCCCAGTGCCGTCGCCTGGATGAGCCAGGCCATTTTTGGTCGCCCATACGGGGGGACTGTTGGCGAATGCCACAAAATCCGTGACACCGCGTTCGTAGGCTTCTTTCAAAAAGCGGATTTGCCCTTCTTGTTTCGTGGTATCGATTGCTGCTCCCGGGCGCGCTACCAATAATTCCGCGCGCCGGAACGCGTCAGGAATTCGACTTTGGCTACCCTGCTCCGCGCTGCCCGCACCTATGTTGAACCGCCACGCCGATAGGCCAATGCCACGCTCGGTGGAGAAGAGGATGTCGGCCAAGTTTTCGACGGCTGCTTCATTCGATGAATTTAGCCATTTTTCTATGGTGGGGTTGATGGACCACGCGTCGGAGGCTCCAAATCCATCGATTTCCTGGCGTTCGCTTTGGTAGTCGATGTCCAGAATTTCTTGGCAAAAAGCAGGGTCGACCTTTGCGCACAATGCGATCAGAGCAAAGGCGATTGGTTTTCCAAAGGGTAAGACTCGAAACATACATAAGCTCTTTGTAGCTAAAGTCCGACAGGTCGGCCATGGTGCCAATGTTCAACACGACGGTGCTGCTGACCAACCTTTGTGGTGCGCCGGACTGTCGCTGTCTTCGCTTCTCTTGGGGGCGGGGCATCCTGATACCCGCCGCGACGAGATAAGGCGCGCTAAAAAGTACCATGCAGGTGGTTAATAGAGTATCGGAATTCACTGGAAATGTGACCGGTTACATAGCGGCTGTACGGGGTATGCGGGGTTTGCGTATTCCGCGGCCAGCCCATTTAGTTATGCGCAAACGAAGCGGGTGCGGCAAGCAGACCCTGCCGCTTCTGGTGCAGCTGCTGCACCGTCTATTAAAACGTGGAAGAGACGAGGGAGATCGTTTCCGACGGCACGGGTTAGCGAAGGAACCAAGCATCCCCTGGCTCCTGGTTTGCTATGGTCTTGCACGGTAGGCCCGCCGGTTTAGAAATCCCCGGCAGGGCTTTTATTGGAGCGGAATGAAAAAAGCGCGGATTCCGCGCTTTTGATCACACACAACAATCGACCTTTCGATAGGTTAATACCGTCTCGCCGATGCTGCCGGCGAGTTAGTCGCAATGTTATTGATATCCATCACTTTCACCCAGTAGTAGTAAGTGGTGCCTGCAGCTGCGGTAGCATCGTAGTAACTACGGTCAGTGACTATTGCGAGGCGCACTCGGCCAGAGGGATCCGAGTCTGTATCCCGATAAATTTCATAGTGCCTCACATTGATATTATTTGCGCTCCAGTTAAGTGCAACACGATTCGTTTCGCCGGCCGCACTGACTGTTACACTAGGCACTGTCGATGTGACGACGGCCTTAGCGGCCGCAGAGGCCACGGGTGAGTTGATAGCCAAATTATTGATATCAATGACCTTCACCCAATAATAATAGGTCGTGCCAACGGCGGCCGTAGTATCGTAATAATTACGTGCGGTAACTATCGCCAAACGCACCCGGCCAGCAGGGTCGGAGTCTGTGTCTCGATAAACTTCATAGTGTTTTACATTGATATTATTCACAACCCAGCTTAAGGCCACGCGATTGGTCTCACCAGCGGCTGTCACGGTCGTCCCGGCGGGCGTCGTTGTTGTCGGCACGGGTGTGGTGGTTGTCACCACGGTTGTCGTCGTCGGTGCCGGGGGCGCCGTGGTCACCGCTGACGATGCGTCAAAGTAGGGTTTAATCCATCTGCCGGCTTCGGTTAAATCATTTTCATCCCATGGTCCGTACAGGGGAGCGGTTGCCTTCAGAATGGAGGACGCTTCGTCCTTGTTGCCTAAAGACCAATTTATCCAACTCAGACCTTTTTGATTCATAAAATCCATCCACTGTTTTGCCACGTCGTAATTCGAACGTGAGGTGCCCACGTCGGAGGATCCCCATTCGGAAACGAAAACCGCCAAGCCAGCATTGAGTGCCGTTTGGACCTTGCTCTTCATCTGATTGATGTCGTGCGTTGCGGCATAAAAATGGAAAGCATACATAATATTGCTGAAGCTGAGCGGGTCCTGCGCAGCGGCATCCACGTCCTGACTCCAGTTCGGGGTGCCGACAATGATAACGTTATCGGGATCGTTTTGCCGGATTGCACTTATGACGCTGTTGGCATAGGGCTTTATTCCACCGGACCAAGTGACGCCGACTGGCTCATTGCAGATCTCATAAATAATATTGGGCAGATGGCCATACTTTTGCGAGATATAGGTAAAGAAGCTGACTGCCTCCGGTGTGTATTTTCCCGGAATATTGTGGATATGCCAGTCCACTAAAACGTACACGCCCGCAGCGACGGCATCTGCGATTGCAGCATCCACTCGCTGGTACATTGAGGTCTTGTCCGCCACGTAACCGCCCCAATAATCGCTGGGATCAGTAGGTGCATAGTCTTCTATGTACATGGCTAACCTTACGGCTTCAGCACCAAAAAATTCGGAGCTGTAGGGGATGGTTTGGTTGTCCACCAACGGGAACCATTGGAGCCCGTGAAAACTGATGCCTTGTAATTGCACCGGCAAATTATTTTTGTCCCGCAATTGCGTGCCGGACACCCGCAGTTGTCCATACTTTTCTACAGTGTTGGCCTTAAATGGATTGGCAATATTGGCCGCGAGTTCAGCCCCGCCATTGCCCGACGGAACATAGGCAGGGTTGTTCGTCAACAGGATTTTGTCCAAGTGCACCTGGGGCCCGCCCTCGCGCTGAACCAAATAAAGCGTATGCTTTCCGGCGGTGAACGAGGCGGTGAACCCGGAATCAGTCCATCCCCAGTTGGTTAACGCGGGAGTCGTCCTCCATTGCACCCAAGTACTGTTGTCGTAAACGTTGCCGTTATCTTTGCTGATATCAAATGGACGCATATTGCCCGGCATGCGGCCTCGCGCCCAGAGTTTGTAATCGCCCGCTTCCGGAATATAAACCTCAAAGGCAATTTTTCCCGAGTCGTCCCGGCGCGAGCTGTAATCGGCCCATTTCCAGGAACCCAGATAGATTGCCTGGGACGCAGCGGGGTCAGATTTCACTACTATAGGATTGAATTCTGCTCCTGATTCGGCTTCCAGCCATAAGTATCTTTCTGCAGCCGCCGTAGTTAAAGAAAACGACAAAATAAAACTTGCGAATGATAATTTATTGATAACTGCCCACATATCAATGTCTCGCTGAAAACGGAGGTTTCGCCGCTGGCTGCGAAGAATTTATTGGACCAGCACAACGATTCTAGCGACAGATATAGGGGTCGACAAACGCGCGAAACGGATTCGCGGCCAATCGCAGACCGGCTTAAGCCTCCCTAAATTCTGACGGGGTGCCAGCACACTGAGAGACGTCAGCAGTAAACGCCAGTATGTCGACGCCTCTCTATTAAAATCCGCTGCGAAATCCGCCAAGGGATAACTTCTGGATAGGGAAGTTGCTCTTCTTAGATGATGTAACCGNNGTAACCGTTTTTCTTATGGCCCGAAACCGCCCGCCTGCCCAACTTAATATCCGTAAAATCTAAAAAAAAGAGTGTGATTGGAAATCCGCGATGGGCTAGGCCGTGGCCTAAGCCGATGCAAAGACAACAGCGTATCCGGCCTATAGATACCAAGACGGCATCCGGGCCTTCGCCGAAGCAGTGGCGTGCGCAGCTCAATAGGTCACTTGGGTGCGCAGCACTCCGGCACCCGCCGCGGCGAGTTAAGGTAATTCAAGTTAGGAAAGCGAAGGTGAGATAAAAGTCCGATGCGATCGGGAAATGGATATCGGAAACCATGAGAAATGTGACCGGTTACATAGCGGCCGTGCGGGGACGTCAATATGATGGCAATCGGCTGATTAGGACTGGCGGTACAGGCTGCTTCCCGGTGGGGTCCTCAACTGGGGCAGCCCGGAAAAACCAACTGATAATAAAATATCGCGGTGATTATGAAATACTTCCTTTTTTCTCTCTTGCTGACCCTTGCTACTCCGGGCTTGGCCCTCACCCTCGGCGGAATTACCAACTCCCACGATCCCGCGGCCTTGGTCAAAGACGGCAATACATATTTTCACTTCACCACTGGCGACGGCATCTGGTTTTCCACTTCGACCGATCTCACGCAGTGGGGCAGCCCCGGCAGGGTATTTCCGCAGGGCGCCTGGCCGGCCTGGATCAATGCAGCGGTTCCTGGTTTCTCCGGCCACTTCTGGGCGCCGGATGTGATTTACATCGACGGCTATTATTACTTGTATTACTCCGTCTCCTCATTCGGTTCATCGCGGTCTGCCATAGGTGTTACTCGCACGCGGTCATTGGTAAATCCCACTTGGCAGGATTTGGGTCAAGTCGTCAGCTCGGACGGCTCACGTACTGCGATCAACGCCATAGATCCAGCATTATTTCGCGACAACGATGGCCGCATTTATATGTCCTACGGCTCCTGGTTCGGCGGCATAGGTATGGTGGAGATCGATCCTGCCACCGGCAAAAGCCGCGGCGCAGTCAGCCATTTATTCGGCGGCAATCACCAGAGCATCGAAGCGCCTTATATCACGCGTGACGGTAACTATTATTATCTTTACGTCAATCGCGGAACCTGCTGCCAGGGATTGGATAGCGGGTATTACGTGCAGGTTGGGCGAAGCACTAATATAAGAGGCCCCTACTCCGACTGGCGCACGCTCTTACCCAATCGTGACGGCCGCTATCACGGGCCCGGTCATATTGGTCTTTACGAGGAGGGCAATTGCCGGTACGTCTCCATCCACTACTACGATGTGCTCAACAACGGCGCCGCTCAGCTGGACATATTGAGTCTTTCTTACGTGAACGGCTGGCCCCAACTCACGCGCGATTTCGGCGTGGGCAACTGCGCCACGGCGCCGGCTCCCGCCGAGTTGATCGCCCATTACAAATTGGATGGTAATTTGACGGATGCGACGGGCCGCGTTGCGGGCGGTGTAGTTGTAGGAGAGCGGCTGTCAACGCCGACCGGTGGCACCATCACTTATGCCGGCGGCGTGAATTCCGATTCGCAGGCGGCCGTCTTTGACGGTTCCTCCGGCATCCGTCTGCCGAATGGATTCATCAGCTTTCCAAGCTACTCGGTGGCGCTGTGGGTGCACCCGGACGTATTGTCCCAATATTCGCCGGCATTTTTTGGAGCGCGCACCACGGAAAGCTGGATTAACTTCACACCCTGGGGTCCTGGCGAGGGACATTCCATGCTCTGGGCGGGCTCAGATATGGGTACGGGATGGTATGACGCCACGACCGGAGGAAGGATTTCCGCGGGCGACTGGACACACGTCGCATTTACCGTGGACCGCGGCGCAATCAATGTTTATCTCAATGGCTCACGTCGTTTCTCGGGTAGCGGTTTTCCCAACGTCTTTACCACCCAGGACGCAGAGTTTGGCTTAGGCGTGAATTACTGGGATGTGCCTTTTACCGGGCTGATGGATGAGGTGCGAATTTATCGCAACCCGCTCACGGCCGAACAAATCCGCACCCTTGCGCAGCGAGACAACACGGCTTCTAGCTCTTCTAGCTCTTCTA
>DJFO01000061.1:399-5828 GCA_002432555.1 Marinagarivorans sp. UBA5870 | reverse complement strand
GGATGGGGTGGAAATCCGCCGATGTAATCCGCAGCGGCCTCGGAGCCGAATTCATCGAGCATCAGAAAAGGATCGAAGCGCTCCGGCTGGGCGCCGCCGAAGACCCGCAATAATCGCACCCCCGCCCCGTCCGAGGCGGGACGGGCGGGAATGATTTCGACTGGTTTACGAATAGCCATAATAAACTCCGTCAGTTCAAGTTCAAGTTCAAGCCGCCACAAGCTGGTCGATATTGGCCAGCGCCTCGGCAAAATGTTCTTCGCGCTTCCCCATATTCAACCCCTCGGCGTAGAGCGTGCGAATGTCGGTAATCCCTAAAAACTCGAAATACGTGCGCAAAAAAGGTACCTCGGTATCAGCAGCCTGCTCTTTGTGAACCCCGCCGCGGGTCGTTACCACATAAACGGTTTTGCCTTTGACCAGCCCCTCCGGACCCTGCTCGGTGTAGCGAAATGTGACGCCGGCGCGAGCGACGAAGTCGATCCAGGATTTGAGGGTTGAAGGTATGCCGAAGTTATACATGGGCGCCGCCACGACTAGAATATCCGTCGCCAGAAGTTCATCGATCAAGGTATCGGCCAGCTGCGCGAGTTGCGCCTGTTCCGCCGTGCGAGCCTCGGCCTTGGTAACGAGAGCGGTTATGACATCCGCGGAAAAATGGGGCAGCGGTTTTTTCGCCAGGTCCCGGTGCCGGATTTCCACGTCCCCGCGAATTTGCCCCAAACGCTCGACCAAGGCATGGTTCAAACGGCTGGAAGAACCTTGTTCACTGAATACGCTGGTATCTAAACGCAAAATTTTAGTAGCCATGAAGCTTCTCCTGTTTCGTTGCAATTTGGTTTTGAAACAGTTTACTTTTGCCATTTCGATAGAATGCGTCAAAAATTAACGGTAATTGATCGACTTATTTGATCGATAGGTGCAGAAATGGTAACCAAGATCAACGCAGTTCCAAAAATCACCCTCGAGCAATGGGCCGCATTCAAAGCCGTCGTCGACGAAGGCAGCTATGCCCAGGCCGCGGAAGCGCTCAACAAAAGCCAATCGAGCATCAGCTACGCGATAGCCCGACTCAACGAACTGCTGCCGCACCCCGCGCTGCAGCTGGAGGGACGCAAAGCCGTATTGACTGCCGCGGGCAGCGCGCTTTATCGCTACGCCAAAAATCTTCTGGAACAATCCCAGGCAATCGAGCAGGCCGCGCAGTACTTGGCGAGCGGCTGGGAGCCAAGTGTTACGTTAGTCGCCGATGCACTGGCGCCCATGCCCGAAGTGCTCTGCGCGCTGCAACAATTTTCCGGCCTAAGCCCTCTGACACGCATCAAGATTTTGGAAACATCGCTCTCCGGTACCGATGAAGCCGTGATCAACCGCGACTGCGATTTGGCAATCATGGCGCGCGTGCCCCCAGGATTCCTCGGTGACCTCTTGTTGACCGTAAAAATGTCGGCGGTCGTGCACCGCAACCACCCGCTTGCGCGCCTGTCCTCAGTCAGCGAGGCGGAATTGAAGAGCCATCGGCAGATAGTGGTGCGCGACAGCGGCTATAAGCGCGAGCAGGATGCTGGCTGGCTCGGCTCGGAGCAGCGCTGGACCGTCAGCCACTTTGCCACCAGCGTCGACACAGTGCGCGCAGGGCTCGGTTTTGCTTTTTTGCCGGAACACCGTATCGCGCAGGACCTCGCCACTGGCGACTTGGTGCATCTGCCGCTGGAAATCGGGCGCGAGCGCCAGGTTCCTCTTTCTCTGGTGGTCACCAGTCCCGATCATGCCGGGCCCGCCACTCGCGCGCTGGCGACAATTCTCGCCGAAAATTTCCGCGCTTCCGCTGCCTACAAATACCATTCCCCAGATTAATGCCGGGCCGGTCGCCAAGGATTCGGCTGTCCTTGGCGTCTAACCAAGACCCCCGACTCTGCAACCTACAAAAGGGCATCTATGACCCGCAAGATCACCGAAGACTTGCTGCTGGAAGCCGCGTGGCGAGGCGACGAGCAGGCATTTGCCGAGTTGCTGGATCGCCATTACGACCAGATTTATCGCTTTGCCTATCGCTGGAGCGGCAATACCGCGGACGCCGAAGACATAACTCAGCTCGCCTGCATGAAGCTGGCGAAAACACTGCATCAATTCCGCTTTGAAGCCCAGTTCTCCTCGTGGCTTTATCGTCTGGTCATCAACTGCGCCAAGGATTGGTACAAAACCGAAAGGCGTCACTGGGCGGGGACAACGGCCGCACCGGCGCCCGAACAGGCCGGGGAAATATCCGATCCGAACGAGCAATTCACCTATTTACAGCAAATTCTACGTTTGCTCGACGATATGGCGGAAGGTTTTAAGGAAACCGCACTGCTGGTGCTTGCTGAAGGTTTCAGCCACGCGGAAGCGGCGAGCATCCTCGGCATCAAAGAAAATACAGTTTCCTGGCGCATACATGAAATCCGCCAGACATTACAGCGCCAGCTGTAGGAGGCAACACCATGCATAAAGACCCGTTGCACGATCTGTTCACGCAGAACCCACCCGCGCCGGACCCCGCGCGAAAAAAACAGATAAAAGCGGCCGCTCTTGAGGCGTTTCGCGCGGAGTGGGAGGATTTTTCCGAAAGCGGCCAAGGAATTGACGAACCCGAGCGTCTTACTCGCGCACCCAACCACGCGAGAACAAATCCTATGAAACTTTCCCGCTACACACCTTGGTTCGGCGGCATCGCTGCCTGCTGCCTGTTGACCTTCGGATATTTACACCTTGGCCCGCGCCTCCCCGGGCCCACGCCGTCAATCCAAGAAGCCGCGCAGCCCGATGCCGCGCCCGTTGCGACCGATGCGGAAAAAGGGCCGCAGCAAGAAAATCTGGCGGCAGCCGCACCGGCTGCACCACAGTTGGAACTTGCTGAGGTGGAGGTCGCTCAAAAAGCTGCAACCACAAACGAGGCGTCAGTCGCCGAGCGTCGACCGGTCTCGATTCCTTCGTCGGCCGCCGCGCCCATCGCCGGCAACACGGCCGAGAGTGACGGTTACCTACCCCCGCCCGCCGAACATCGCGACCGATTTACCGCGCTGACGGAAAACCCGGTGCAGAGTCCTCTGCAAAACCCCGTGTCCACCTTCTCCATCGACGTGGACACAGCATCCTACAGCTTCGTGCGCCGCCAATTGAAACGCGGACAATTGCCGCCCAAAGACGCGGTGCGCATCGAAGAGCTGCTCAATTATTTCGATTACGCCTATCCCGTCCCGCAAGATCGCCAGGTGCCTTTCACCACCACGGTTGCCGTGTCCGATTCGCCCTGGCGCAAAGGCAATAAATTGGTCCACATCGGCCTGCGGGGATACGATTTGCGCGAGCGGCCCGATAGCAATCTCGTTTTTCTGTTGGATGTCTCCGGCTCGATGGAGAGCCCCGATAAACTGCCGTTGGTTATTCAGTCGCTCAGTCTGTTGCTCGACTCCCTCAAACCGACCGACCGCGTCGCTATAGTGGTTTATGCCGGCGCCGCGGGCACGGTGTTGGAACCGACACAGGTAAAAGAGAAAGCCAAAATCCTCGCAGCCTTGCGCCGCCTGCAAGCCGGAGGCTCAACCGCGGGCGCCCAAGGTTTGAAACTGGCGTATCAACTGGCGGAACAACATTTCGATAACAAAGCGGTTAATCGCGTGATTTTGGCGACCGACGGCGACTTCAACGTCGGCGTCACCCAGGATGAAAGACTGGAAGATTTTGTAAGACAGAAAAAGAACCAAGGTATCTACCTGTCGGTGCTCGGTTTCGGCGAAGGCAATTATCAGGATGCCCTCATGCAAACGCTGGCACAAAACGGCAATGGTGTGGCCGCCTACCTTGACACTTTGAGCGAAGCGCGCAAAGTTTTAGTAGACGAGGCAACCTCAACCCTGTTCCCGATTGCGAACGACGTCAAGATTCAAGTGGAATTCAATCCGGCGATGGTGAAGGAATACCGCCTGATTGGTTACGAAACCCGCGCGCTCCAGCGTGAAGATTTTAATAACGATAGAGTCGACGCGGGAGATATAGGGGCGGGGCATAGCGTTACCGCTCTCTACGAAATCACGCCGATGAAAGGTGCGGAGGGGCTGATGGACGATCTGCGCTACCAGCCGGGGAAAATCCCGGGTGACGCAGGCAAAACAGAATACGGCCACATCAAGCTGCGCTATAAGTTACCTGGCGAACAAGAATCCCGATTAATCAACCACACCATAGCCAGTGCGGCGCCATCGCTGACGGACGAACTAAAACGGGAGGTCGATTTCGCGAGTGCTGTGGCTGGTTTTGCGCAAATCCTGCGGGGTGGCAAATACATCGACAACTTCACGTTGGACGACGTCATAGCGCTGGCGCAGGCGAATAAAGGGGAAGATCCCTACGGCTACCGCGGCGAATTTATTCAGCTCGTGCGGATGGCGAAGATCGCTCAGCCAATGTAAGCGGCAATGCCGAAACCGGACTTTACGGATAAAAAGTCGGTTTTTTGTCTTCTCGGTAAACTTTTTTGGCCAATTCGCTTGCGATTGGCCATTTTTTTTGCACTCCGTGCTTGCCAGGAATAAATATCTAGCACTATTATAAAAAACAGGTGCAAATTTTTTTTGTTTAAAATAACATTCACGACCAAATGTATCTGCGGTATTGATCATTTGGATTGCTGAAGGTGTTTGAATAAAGAAACGCACGCGGGGAAGCTGGTTTCACTCCTGTGCTGAAGCCGAAATGCGGTAGTTTCGGTAAGCCAAGGGTCGGTATACAGCGCTGAACTCGGTAATGCTTTGTCAGATAACGCGGGTACTGCGCACGTAACCTAGGCAGCAAGTGATGCAATCGCTTCCAGATGCATTGTGAAAACAACTTAAATTTACCGATCCATAAGAGAGGAATCCAACATGGCAACTGCTAAAGCTCCTGCAAAAAAACGCGGCCGCCCCGCCAAAGCTAAGACCGCTGCAGCCGCAGCTGCGGCGCCCGCCGCGAAAAAACGCGGCCGTCCGGCCAAAGCGAAGGCTCCGGCTGCCAAACCGATCAAATCCGGCAAGCCCGGTCGACCACCGAAGGCCATGAAGCCCGCTGCTAAAGCAGAAAAAGCGGCACCTGCCGTTGACACGGTTACCAAGCTAAGAGAAACCCTCGCTGCCAAATCCGAGAAAGATCTGGCCAAAGCAGTAGAGAAATTCAGCGCTACCTGGACGAAAAAGCGCAGCGCAGCTGACACTAAAAAGGTTAAGGCTGCCGAGAAAAAGGCCGCTGCTAAAGCCAAAGCAGCCGCCAAACGCGCTAAGAGATAAGTTTTACCGCGTTACCACAACCAGATATCCTCTGGTTGTGGTTGCATGACACCCAGCGCAGGCGTGTTCTCCACGCCAGGCGTCTTCTTGCCTGTTCGCATTCTTGCCTGTTCGCATTCTTGCCTGTTC
>DJFO01000061.1:0-376 GCA_002432555.1 Marinagarivorans sp. UBA5870 | reverse complement strand
GGAATCGTCTGAGTTACACAGGCCAACAAACTCTTCGAATTGTCCAACCCCTCAGCTTCCCCTTAATTAGAACAGCATCAGTAAAGCAGCCAGGGCTGTGGTAGCGATGATGAACCAGCGATAGCTATTTTCGCTGAAACGTTTAACTATCCAGATACCGGTCATTGCACCCAGAGCAATCATCGGCAAACCCGCGACATTGAGAGCGAGGGAAGAAAAACTGATGGTTTCCCAAAACAGCACGTGAAANNGGCACTTTGAACAGGTTGACGATCAGGAAAAACCAGGCGGAAGTGCCTATATAGACGTTTTTGGGGAGGCGAGCACTCAATAAATACAGCGCCATTATCGGCCCCGCCAGATTACCTACCATAGT
>DJFO01000335.1:3596-8963 GCA_002432555.1 Marinagarivorans sp. UBA5870 | reverse complement strand
GGATAATACATACCGGTCGGTATGCAGGTCAATCAAAACTTTCTGAAACTTTCAGCGCCGGTTTGTCGTTGGGTGTTACTCCCCGTTGGATATTCCTCCGGGTTTCTGCTGTCTTACAGGGCAACACCTTGCGATTTTTTTGAGCAAGAGGTACTTTGGTGCCGGTTTGATGCCCCCTTTCGAACTAAGCTTTCGAGAGTTCGTACCGGTCGGTATCAAAACACACTTCCTGAGAGAACTGTATGTCCGCTGAAGAAACCCGCACACGTTTGTTGGAAACTGCCTTGGAACTCATCTGGCAGAGCAATTACAACTCGGTTNNCTGACATGTCCACTCAAGATACCCGCACCCGTTTGCTGGAAACCGCGCTGGAATTGATTTGGCAGAGCAATTACAACTCGGTTGGGGTAAACGAAATCTGCAAACAGGCGGGCGTCACCAAAGGCGGGTTCTATCATCACTTTGAATCCAAAGCGAATCTCTTCTGCGAAGCGACCAACTACTATTGGGACTCGATCAAAAAAGACCTCGACGCCGCACTGTCACCCATCAACAGCCCCTTGGAGCAGTTGGAGAATTTGCTGCAGTTTATTTACGTCACCAAGTTCGGTCCGGATCCTAATAACATTCGCGGCTGCGCATTTTTCAGTGCTGGCGCCCAGACCGGGTGCGAGGACGATCGCGTCAATGACAGTCTTTTAAACATGTCCCAACGCGGGGTTAAATACAACATGGCACTCGTCCGGGCCCTATCGGCCGCGGGTTATCTCGAAGGCGAAGTGGACCCGGAGCGAGTTGCCCGCTTGCTCAGCCAGTTCATGCAAGGGATAACCGGATTTGCCCGGGTCAATCGCTGCAACTGCATGGGTGCGCTACGCCACGACTTAGCGGAGGGGTTTTACCGCTTGCTGGGTCTCAAACGCGAGCACTGGTTCGCTGCGAAACCAAATTGGCCCGCGGAGGCGACCCGATCCACCGGCACCGCGGGTTAGGCGCGGCAGACCGGGCCAATAATGCATCGCTTCGCTTGAGCCTCAGTTCCCTCCCGCCTCGCTCAACACCACGCAGTTTCGCCCACCACTTTTGGCCTCATACAACGCGAGATCCGCCCGCTTGAACAGCTCGTCGAAAGTCTCCTGCGGCCTGCCTACGGCAGCGCCTATGCTCACCGAAATTTTCAGCGGGTCACCGTGGCTCTCGAAAATATGCTCGTGCACGGTACTGCGGATTTTTTCCGCGAGGGCGCACAAGCGCTCCGCCTGAATTTGCGGACAGATCAAAATAAATTCTTCGCCGCCCCACCGGCCGAAGATATCGCTTTGCCGAATGTTTTCGGCAATTAGCTTGGCAACTCCCTGTAATACGCGGTCTCCAGCGTCGTGCCCGCGGCGGTCGTTGATCCGTTTGAAGTGGTCCACGTCGAATACCAAAAGCGCGACTTGGCGCTGCTCGACGGGGGTGTCGTAAAGCTTGTTCAGGAACTGTTGCAGGCCCGCGCGATTCATTACACCCGTGAGCGCATCGGTGGTGGACAGCGCTTGAAATTCACGTTTTTCAATCTCCAGCTTTTGATAATCCGTCAATAGACGATCGATGTGCTGGGAAGCCGTCTTAGATTGTTGGTAAATCGCGTATACCTTGGCAAACCCTTCCCAAAGGATTAGTGCCATCCATACGGCGATCACGATCAGGTAAAAGGTTTCTTTCTGAATCCAGTCGCCGACCAGCTCAATGCTGACCACCTCGATTTCGCTCGTATGCGGCGAAATGAAGTCAATTCCGAAACCAGTAACATTGGTGAATTCCGGTGCGGAGTGAGCCCGCGGTGCATTGAACTGCTGGATCCACCATTCCCCCACGCTGAATTCGCTTAGGCGGACATAGGTTGGACCGTTGAAATCGCCGCTGCGAATGACCACCGACATGAATTTGGCCGAAATGCCAGGGTTCGCCGGGTCGTCGTAGGTCGGGTTGTAATTGCGCAGATGCAGCCGGATAAGCGACGCGTCGCCTCGGTATTTCAGGTTGATCCAGAAGCCGTCATAGTTCGACAGGTCGACGCCGCGGCTGAGGTCGGGATCGAAATTCAAAGTATAGCCGCAGGAGTGAGGGTCGCCGACCGCGTAGTCGCAGTGAAAATGGTCCTTTTGCTGATCCACCCAGTAGGCGGAGTTGGTGCCATTCGGACGGGCGTGGAAATAAAGCGCGTTCATCACGGCCGGATTGGGGCGCAGCGGCCAAATCTTCGGCGGAATATAATGCTGAGCAACGATAACCGCGACCGTGAGCAGGCCCGCCAGGAGGCGGAATATCGTGTAATGCGCCGATTTCATGAAGCCCGTGGTTGTGATTTGTACCTACCTAAGGGTAGATCAAATACGCGCGAGTCCGGAGACCAAGGTGATCCGCTGCTAAAAAACTGTGCGCAGCATCTGGAGGGACAGGATCAGGGTCAAGAGACCGAAAAGCTTTTTCAACACTTTGACGGGCAGCCGGTGAGCGAGGCGGGCCCCGAGCGGAGCGGTGAACAGGCTCATAGCCGCCATGCTGAGCACGGCGGGCCAGTAAACATAACCAAGGGTCAGGGCTGGCAGATTCTCCACCCGCCAGCCGTTGACCAAATAGCCGGTGGCGCCGGCCACGGCAATTGGCAGGCCGACCGCGGCGGAAGTGCCTATGGCCACCGGCAGACGCACGTTGCACCAAGTGAGAAACGGCACGGTGAGAGTGCCACCGCCTATGGCGACCAGAGCCGATACTGCGCCTATGCCAGCACCCACAGCGGATAATCCGGCGGTTCCCGGCAGTTGCCGCGCGGCGCGTGGTTTGCGATCGAGAAACAGTTGCAGAGCGACGAAGCCCATGAAACACGCAAAGAAAATCGCAAGGGGCTTGGCGGTGAGATAGCTAGCAATGAAAGTAGCCGTAAATGTGCCCGCCAATACGCCGGGGGCAATTCGCACCACCACCGGCCAGAGCACTGCGCTATGCCGGTGATGGGCCCGCAGACTGGCCAGTGCTGTCGGCACTATAGCGGCCATAGAAGTCGCCAGCGCCAGATGGACCAGATGGTCCGCGGGAAAACCCTGGGCGACAAACAGCAGGGTCAGCACTGGCACCATTACACCGCCACCGCCGATGCCGAAAAGCCCGGCGAGCACGCCGGTGAGCGCGCCCAGGGCGAAATAAGCCGACAGCCACTGAATTTCGAGCATTATGTCCCCCTTACACCGAAGGAGCGGCATCATACCCGCTTTCAGGGGGTTTTTCCGCGCGCGTCCGGTATCAGGCCCTTGCCTAAGCGGGCACCGGCGCGACGACCATGCGATATTCCGCGGGCGTCAAAGCCGCCTGCAATTTCTGAAGAAACTGCGCACGCGCCGCGGGCGCTTGGGCGAGGGCAGCCTCGGCCAGCGCCTCCGCCGGTGCCAAAGTTTCGCCCAGGGCGGGAAACAGCAACCGCTCCTCGTCGTCCAGGTGCAGCAGATAGTGCCCGACGAACTGCATCCAGTCCCGGTGCAGGGCCGCCAGCCCCCGGGCGCAGGGCTCTGCATGCCCGGGTTCCAGGTCGTCCGCCAGTACAAGTATCCGCTTGAGCTGCCGATCGAGCTGTTGATGGTCATCCGCCATGTGATTGGCGAGCGCCGGGTTGATAAGGCGCAATTTGGGTTCCAGCAGGCGGTCTTCTTGTTCCCCATGGCGACGGAGCAGCGCGGTTACCTCGGTCAGCGCCAGCTGCACCGCCNNACAATCGGCGGGTGCCGCGCCCGAAAGACGTCGGCCGAGGTCGAATAATTCCAAGCGCAGATACTTGTGGATCAAAGTGAGGGCGTTAATGGCTTGTGGCATGGCGGAACTCCTTTAAAAAGAAACAACTTGGTGATACGCGGCGGCACATGGTAAAACCTCGACTTAACTTGAGGTCAATGGGCAACGACGGCCGTTTTCGAGGTTGCGATCCGATGAGCTACGACTCCCGCAGAGACAATACGATCGATCCTAAACAACACGAAATTATCGCCCGGCGGGAGCTGACGGTCGGCGAGGTGGCGCGGCGCAGTGGAGTCAGTGTGGCGACCTTGCATTTTTACGAGAGCAAGGGCCTGATCCGGAGCTGGCGCACCGCCGGTAATCAGCGGCGCTACCCGCGCGCGATACTGCGGCGCATCGCTCTGATCAAAGTCGCGCAGCGCACCGGCATCCCTCTCGCCGAAATCCAGGAAACTTTGCAGCTGTTGCCGTGGGACTGCGCGCCCTCGACTGAAGACTGGCAGACTTTCTCGACCCGCTGGCGGGCCGACCTCGATCGGCGCATCGACCGCCTGACGCGCCTGCGTGACCAACTGGCCAGTTGCATAGGTTGCGGTTGTCTGTCGCTGGCGGAGTGTCCGCTGCGCAACCCGGCGGACGTGCTGGCGGATTTAGGTCCGGGTGCGCGCCTGCTCGAGGATTCGGAACAATAAGTCGAGGCCTCATTTTAAAGGTAGCTGGTCACCGCCGGCGGGCGATCCCAGGCCGAGTGGCGGCCGTCCTCAAAGCGAATTTCAGCCCGGGCAAAATCTTCTGCAGACAGTTCGTCCAAGCAGGCGATATTGACCGCGTAGAACACGCCGCCGAGCTCGGCGAGTTCGCCGCGGCCGAAAGGTTTGATACCGCAGTTTTTGCAGAAGCGGTGATGGATGCTGTGACTGCCGAAGGTATAGTCGGTGAGGGTGTCGTCACCCTCCAGCAAGGTGAAATCCGCGGCGGGTGCTATGGCTTTCCAAAAGCGGCCTTTGCCGCAGATCGAGCAGTTGCAGCGAGTGGTTTCGGCGAGGTCGATGCGGCAGCGAAAGCGCACGGCGCCGCAGTGACAGCTGCCTTGATAATTCTGTTTCATGGGTGATTCCTTGGGAGTGGTGCTTTTACTCCAGTCGTTTCAGGACCTCGCCAATCGACACGTTGAAAAAAATTTTCGCTCGGGGCGCGCGCACCGGCAGCGCGAGCTGGCGGTGGCTACGGCGGTAGACGGTCGGAGCAGGCGGGCAGAGAACCGAAAAAAAATCGGGGGAAGAAACAAAACGAGGAAAAAGTCGACGCTGCCGAAGTCGAGGATTTTGGCAGCCTATCGGCAGCCTATAAAGTCGGACGCCACGACCGCTTCAGTTCGGTGGGGGGAATTAATCGGCCGTGAGCTTCACCCAGCGACCGTTCTGTTGCAGTACTTCGAACCGCGCCCACTGGCGGAACTCCACTCGGCTGCAAATGCCGGTCTCATAGGCGCCGTCGCCCGCCAGCACCTTGTAGATGACCCGATCTTTGCGGTCGTCCCCTTCGCTGGCGTCCACCACTTGCCGCACGCTCCACAGCTTGCCCAGCTTGCCGTT
>DJFO01000335.1:3264-3533 GCA_002432555.1 Marinagarivorans sp. UBA5870 | reverse complement strand
TTTCCATGGCCGCCGCGAAATCCTCCTGAGTCAATTCAAACTGGCGTTCCGACGGCTTCACCGGTTTGAGCATGCGCCGCCGCGCGAGGTGTGCCGGATAGCGCCGCCAGGGAAAGGCGCTGTTGAAAAGTACCGCGGCTCCCATGATGGCAGCCACGTTCAGGAGTATCGGAGTGACTAGATACATATAACCGAGGGCGTGCACTTCCGGCCCGCTGATAACAGCGGCGAGCGCCGTTGCGCCTCCGGGCGGGTGAATGCAGCGCAGG
>DJFO01000335.1:0-3227 GCA_002432555.1 Marinagarivorans sp. UBA5870 | reverse complement strand
CCTATAAACGCGGAAAACAAGTGGCCGCCGATCACCGCCCAGGGTTGGGAAAGCGCGCCGTGGGGCACCGCAAAAAGGAGAACCGCGCTCGCCGCCATAGACGCCACCATCAGGGTGATGCCGGTTTCTGTGCCGCAAACCCAGGCGGAGATGGTGTACACCACTAACATGCCCAGCAACGCACCGAGGCCTGAGATAAGTTTCTCGGGGTGGCTGGTAGTGCTGCGCTCTAACCCGAGGAGTGCACGGCCTTCGTGCACGAAGTGAGCGTAGCGGCTCATGGNNCGCTCCATTTTGTGGCGGAGCGGCTTTCGAAACGCGACGTAAGAGGAGGTCGAAACCGTCGAATTTGAAGGCGAGCCGGGAGGTGGAAGCGAAACTGGCGGTGATGCGCTCATAAGGTGCGTTACGATTGGCGTGGCACTAAAAAAGGGCAGCATTCTATCAGCCCTCGCNNATCTAAATAATAATAAATATCATTTGCGCTTGATCTTTCATCTGAGTATGATCGGCGCCAAATACATCTGAATATCATCAAACACTTGTTTTTCGGGGGTAACTATGGCGGACGGCCGGGTCGTTGGTGGTCTTTTACAAGGCACGGGTTTTCCATCGCATGCGCAGTTGCGGGCACGACTGTCCAGAATGACGGCGGCTTCGGCACTCGCACTGGGTTTGGGCCTGGCGGCAGCGCCAGTGCAGGCGGCCGACAGCGCTGAGGCCAAACCGCAACTGCCGACGGTCAAAGTGGAAGATACCTTGATCCCTTACAAGGCCGAGACTGTCTCCTCACCCAAATACACCGAGCCCCTGCGCGACACACCGCAAAATATCACGGTGATCACCAGTGAATTGATTCAAAGCCAGGGCGTCCAGTCGCTGCGCGACATTCTTAGCAATGTCCCGGGCATTACCTTTGGCGGTGCCGAAGGCGGCAATGGCTTTGGTGACAACATCATCCTGCGCGGGTATGACATCAGCAACAATTCCTCGGATATTACGGTGGACGGCGTGCGCGACAGTGCCCGCATCACTCGCTCCGATTCTTTCAATCTGGAAAGCGTGGAAGTGACCAAAGGGCCCAACTCCGTTTACTCCGGGGCGGGTTCTGTTTCCGGTAGCGTCAATCTCGTGACCAAGTCCCCTAAGAGCGAGGACTTCACCAACGTCAGCGCCGGTTTGGGCACAGAGAACTATAAACGCGCGACGCTGGACAGCAACCAAGTGCTGGGTGACGGCGTCGCCTTCCGAATCAACCTGATGAAACATGGCAATGAAATCGCCGGCCGCGATTACGTCGAGTACGAGCGCTGGGGCGTCGCGCCGTCCATTGCGTTTGGCCTGGACAGCAAAACCAAGATCGCCTTGAGCGCGCATTTCCAAGACGACCAGGGTTGGAATGATTATGGTGTGCCCATTCGAATGGGCCGGGAAGTGCCGGGGGTCGACCGCAGTAATTATTACGGTTACCACAACCTCGACGGGGAAAATTCCGATAGTCGTTCGTTCTCCGCAACCCTGCATCACCAATTTAATGAAACAGTGTCCCTGCGCAATTTGAGCCGCTGGTCGCAGGTCGATGGCCGATTTGTGAATACCGGTATCGGCGGTCGGGTCTGCGTCGAGGCCGGTGAATACCCGCTCGGCACCACCGCCACCTCACCTGACAGAAATACGGTGTGCGCCGCTACTGGCGTTTACGAACCCACCGGTGGTCCGCGTGGCGCCGGGCGCGAATCGCTGAATACAATCGCGCTGAATCAAACCGACCTCACCTGGAGTTTCACACTGGGCGAAGTGGAAAATACTCTGGTGACCGGCACCCAGCTTTCGACCGAGCGCGGCGATCGGGAGAATTACAGTTACATCGAAGTGGGCCCGAATTCCGCCCCGGTAGTGTTGCCGACTACGGATCTCTACAATCCGAATTCCTATTGGGCAGGTCCGGTCCCGCATACCCTTGCCGCCAAATCCAATTCCGAGTTGGATGTCGCGGCGGTCTATGCCTTCAACACTTTTAAATTCAGCCCCCAGTGGCAGGCGAGCCTCGGGCTGCGTTATGACCACTACACGCTTGCGCAGGAGACTTTTTTGGCAACCGTCGCGGGGGTGCCCACCATACCCGACGACTCATCGAATCCCTATTTCAAATTCAACGACGAACTGGTTACCGGCCGTGTGGGAGTCGTTTACAAACCGCAGGAAAACGCGAGTATTTACGCGGCCTACGGCACCTCGGCGAATCCGACCACGCCGTCGGCAAACACCACTTGTAACTTTGCTACCGATTGTTTTGCCAATCCGGAAGAATCCGTCAATTACGAGTTCGGGACCAAGTGGGACTTGCTTGACGCCCGGTTGAACGTGACGGCCGCGCTGTTCCGCAATGAGAAGACTAATGCCCGCGTACCGTCGGATTCGGTGAGCGGTTCGGTGGTGGTGTTGGAAGGCGAGTCGCGGGTCGACGGCCTGGAGCTGGGTGTCTCGGGCAGAATTCGTGAGAACTGGTCAGTATTTGCCGGTTATGTCTTTCTCGACAGCGAGATGGTGCAGAGCGTTTCCGACCGCGTGGCGCGTAGTGCAGGAGATCCGCAAAAAGGCCACGCTCTCGCCAATACTCCGGAAAACTCCGGCACACTCTGGACCACTTATACGTTTGACGAGTGGGATTTGGATCTCAGTTACGGCCTGCGGTTTGCGAGCGGCGCCTATATGAGCAACGGGCCGACCACCGTAGGCTCCGTCACCATTGATCCGAAGATCCCGAGTTATGTGGTACACAACGCGGCCGCCTTATACACCTTCGGCCAGGCGAGTCTGCAGCTGAACCTCAATAACATTACCAACGAGGAGTACTTCGCTACCTTCTCCACCAACCCGAATCGCTGGGCTTTACCCGCGCCGGAACGCTCAGCGATACTGACCGCCAATTACAGTTTCTAAGGTCAAGCGTTCCATGCTGCTCGCCATCCCGAATGTTTTGAGCGCCGCCCAAGTGGCGGAATTCCGCGCGGAGCTGGGACGCGCCGACTGGGTGGACGGCCGGGTAACGGCCGGCCATCAGTCGGCGCAGGTGAAGCACAATTTGCAGGTGCCGGAGGATCACCCCATCGCGCGTCAGCTCGGCGACCGCATATTGACGGCCCTGGGGCAGAATTTGCTTTTTCTTTCGGCGGCCCTGCCGCGCAAAATTTATCCCCCGTTATTTAATTGTTATCGCGAGGGCG
>DJFO01000432.1:5373-12695 GCA_002432555.1 Marinagarivorans sp. UBA5870 | reverse complement strand
CACCCACCGCAATTCCATCCTCCAGCGGGTTTTTACCTAGCCGCAGGTAACCGGGATAAAACGTCCAATTAAAACCCAGATCAATCCTGTTGGAGATCTAAAACGAGAGAGAAGATTGGATNNACGGCAGGCCTCACCGCAGCGCCAAAGCGCCACGGTCGAGTCTGTGCGCCCCGATAAATCCAAGAGGCCGTTAGGTCCGACAAGGCCAAAAATCAGCGCCCGATGAGCGCTGACTTCGGCAAAGGAAAAATCGAATGATCGCAGAAGAAATATCGATGACGGCGCTCAATAACCCGTTAGACAGGCAGAACGGTCGATCCCTACTCAGCAAGGGCACCGCGAAACTTTGCCGGCGCCGCTCGGGTAGCGAGCTTGTTGGCAGTAGCGAAAATACTCCTGTTCCGTCATGGGTGTCAGGTGCGGGTGATGGGTTTCCATGTGCGTCTTATAGNNGGATAATCCCCCGCGCCCAAGATAATCCGACTCGCTTGCCCAAGGGAGCAAAACACGCCCCCTATGGGGCGTAAGATAGCAAAAAGTTTACCCACGCTCACCCCACTGCCCCATAGGGTGCAGGCTTGGGTATTTTAGGCTCGCGGCTTTTGTTGGCTACCCAAATGGCGCGTAGCGCGAAACCGAGAACTACCAGAACGACCGTGATGAATATTCCGGCCATTACCGCGTCCACATAATCATTGAAAACCACTTTTTGCATTTGTTCGACTGTTTTGGTGGGTGGCAGAATCTGCCCGCGGGCGCTCGCCTCGACGAAAATCCGTGCGTGTGAAAGAAAGCCTATTTTCGGATCCTCGGAAAAGATTTTTTGCCAACCGGCAGTGAGAGTGACAATCAAAATCCATATTGCTGGCACCGCGGTTATGGCCGCGTAGGATCTTTTTTGAATGCGAAACAGTATGACCGTCGCCAACATCAATGCCATTCCCGCCAGCATCTGATTGGCGATTCCGAATAAAGCCCATAGGCTGTTGATGCCGCCAAAAGGATCCGTGACGCCCGCATATAAAAACCAGCCCCAACCCGCGGCCGCAAGGCCGGTGGCTAGAAGGTTCGCGCCCCAAGATTCCGTGTTCGCCAGTGTAGGGGAAATGTTGCCTAATAAATCCTGAATCAGAAACCGACACACCCGCGTGCCCGCGTCGAGAGTGGTCAAGATGAACAGGGCCTCAAACAAAATGGCGAAATGGTACCAAAAGGCCATAAGTGCTGGGCCGCCGATAAAATCGGCCAGGATTTTTGCCATGCCTACAGCAAAGGTGGGAGCCCCACCGGTGCGCGAGAGTATAGAGGCCTCGCCCACGTCCTGCGCCATCTGCTTTAATGTTTCCGCAGACACCACAAATCCCCAACTCGAAATTGTCTGAGCGGCTTGCTCGGCGGTCGATCCGATCACAGCGGCTGAACTGTTCAGCGCAAAATACACTCCTGGATCCAAAACCGCAGCCGCGACGAGCGCCATGATTGCCACAAAGGACTCCATCAACATAGCGCCGTAGCCAATGGGAATGATATGAGATTCGCGAGCCAGCATTTTCGGCGTGGTGCCTGAGGCGACCAAAGCGTGAAACCCGCTGACGGCTCCGCAAGCGATCGTGATAAATAAGAACGGGAATAAAGAACCCGCAAATACCGGTCCGGTGCCGTCTATAAACGGGGTAAACGCCGGCATCTTGAGCGGTGGGGCCACCACCAGTATCCCGATCGCCAGCCCAACGATAGTTCCGATTTTTAAAAATGTAGACAAGTAATCACGCGGCGCCAGCAGCAGCCATACCGGCAGNNCAATAAGGGTGTTGCGCCACCGTGCTCCCGTAAACCAGTGCAAGCATAAGAAGCACAAATCCAATAAGCGAGACTTCGAGCACTCTGCCGGGCCGCCACCAACGGGAATAAATTCCCATGAATAATGCGATTGGCACTGTCGCTAGCAAGGTGAATACTCCCCAGGGGCTGCCGACCAGCGCCTTTACCACCACCATGCCCAGTACCGCGAGAAGTATGACGATGATGGCCAGGATACCCAGCATACCAACCAGACCCGCCACACTTCCCATTTCCAGACGCATCATTTCACCGAGGGAGCGGCCGTCGCGCCGGGTGGATGCAAAAAGGATCATTGCGTCCTGGACCGCGCCGGCAAAAATTACCCCGACGAGAATCCAAAGCGTGCCCGGCAAATATCCCATTTGAGCTGCGAGCACTGGCCCCACCAGAGGTCCAGCCCCAGCTATGGCCGCAAAATGGTGGCCGAACAACACCCATTTGTGGGTCGGAACATAGTCCAAACCGTCATTTCGCCTTACCGCCGGGGTGAGGTGCTTATCGTCCAGCTCCATGACTTTGGTGCCGATAAAGCGCGCGTAAAAGCGATAAGCGATGGCATAGACCGACAGCGCGGCGACCACCAGCCAGAGCGCGTTGATCGTTTCCCCGCGCGCGAGTGCCAACACAGCAAATGCACAGACTCCGAGGGCAATCACCGCGCCCCAAATGAAAGAATCACGAATCAACGTTTTCATAAATAGCCCTATCGAGTAATTCGTAGCCGGTAAACTCAAAGCGGTGTCGGTCGGCGATAGCTATAAAAGAAATAAACCGCGAGGCCAATCAACATCCACAGCCCCAAACGAATCCAGGTATCGAGCGGCAAACCCAGCATCAAGCCGAAAGCCGAGAGTGCGCCGGCCGGCGCTACCAGCCAGATCACCGGTGAGCGAAATGGACGCGGCATATTTGGTCGTGTCTTACGCAGCACCAGAACACCCAGACATACCAGTACAAATGCGAAGAGGGTGCCGATACTTACTAACTCGCCAATCAACCCCATGGGCATTAGCCCCGCAAAAAGGGCAACCACGACACCTGTCATCAAAGTGGTTTTAAATGGTGTGCGATAACGGCCATGCACGTCCGAAAAGATCGCAGGCAGTAAGCCGTCGCGGGACATAGAGTAAAAAATACGGACCTGGGCCAAGAGTAAAACCAATACCACTGTAGTGAGTCCTGCTATAGCGCCTAATTTGACTGTAGGGGCCAGCCACCAATTGTAACCGAGAGTATCTATGGCAATGGCAATCGGGTCTGGCACATTGAGCCTGTCGTAAGGCACGAGGCCAGTGAGCACATAGGCCACCAGCGCATAAAGCACGGAGCAAATCAGAAGCGAACCTATAATTCCGCGCGGCATATCTCGCTGGGGATTTTTGGCTTCTTGCGCTGCACAGGACACGGCATCGAAGCCGATATACGCGAAGAACACCACACCCGCGCCCGTGAGCACCCCGCCCCAACCAAAATTACCGAGATAGTCCTCGGGTGGGACGAACCGTCCTTCCGGGTTCCCTGTCGTGATCCAGTTTTGATGATCGACCGCGCTCCATCCAAGGATGATAAACAACAAAACCACGATCAATTTGAGCACCACGATCACCGCGTTGACCTGCGCGGATTCGCGAGTGCCGATCGCCAATAACCACGATGTGGCCAGCACAATAAACATCGCCGGCAAATTGACAATGTTGCCCGTTGCCACCCACTCGCCCGTGGCAACCTGATAAACCCACGGCCCCTGGGTGAGAGCGGCAGGAATGTGGATGCCGACATTTTTCAGGAAACTAACAACATACCCCGACCAGCCGATGGCCACCGTGGTCGCGCCCAGCGCGTATTCCAAAATTAAATCCCAGCCAATTATCCAGGCGATAAATTGGCCCATGGACGCGTAAGCGTAGGTGTAGGCAGAGCCGGCGACGGGGACCGATGAAGCCAATTCCGCGTAACAAAGGCCGGCAAATACGCAGACAAACGCGCCCGCCACAAATGAGAGCACGACCGCCGGGCCTGCGCTGTTGGCGGCCGCGTGACCACTCAAGACGAAAATGCCGGCGCCGATAATACAGCCGATGCCCAAGGCGATGAGATTCCACACACCGAGGCTACGCTTAAGCCCGCGGTCGTCACCTTCTACTTCGGAACACAGTGACTCGACTGATTTGCAAGCCCACATTTTGCTCATAGATAGCCCCGATTAGTCACGATAAAAAACGAAATCGTCGATTCCAAGCGGCCGTGCCGTTATACGCTTGCGACGATGAGAGTTAACAGTGTGCGCCATGGCGGAACCACGGCCCCTGAACAACATCGATCTGCCTACTTTTTGGCGAGAAACTCTTATTGCTTATTATTGGTCACTAGGCGGCCTGAAAGTGCGCCGCGCGACATTGCGACTTCTGCGGCTGCCATGCTGCGGCCGGAGGTCAGGCCGTATTCTATACGTTGCCGACTCAGTGCCATAGAGGCGATAGCCACGCACAAGGCAGCATGCCCCATTTGCGCAGCGAACCTTACGCGCACCCNNGTGTCTCGATAGCGTCGGTAGATGTCCTAATAGCGGTGGGTGTCCTGATAGCGTCCTAATAGCGGTGGGTGTCCTGATAGCGTCGGCTCATTAGGCGTCGCGTTAGAAGTGTCAATCGTGGGTGTCCGGATAGCGCTTAGGCTGCAGAGAAGGGCTGCCGTGGGTGGATGGGTTGGCCAAGTGTTAATGGTGGGTGTCTCGATAGCGCGTCGATAGCGCGGGTTTTCTCTGCTCATTAGGCGTCGCGACAGAAGTGTCAATCGTGGGTGTCCGGATAGCGTTGGTGTCCCAATAGCGGTGGGTGTCTCGATAGCGTCGGTAGATGCCCTAATAGCGGTGCGTGTCCTGATAGCGTCGCTGATAGCGTCGCTGCTCATTAGGCGTCGCGATAGAAGTGTCAATCGTGGGTGTCCGGATAGCGGTGGGTGTCCCGATAGCGGTGGGTGTCCTGATAGGGCTGGCGGTAGATGTCCTGATAGCGGCGGGTGTCCTGATAGGGCTGGCGGAGGGGGCGCTGAAAGGGGCGTTTCGTCCGTATACCGGCCGACGGTGGGCGTCCGAATACCGCGTCAAAACGCCGCGAATATTATAGATGCCCTGCGGTTTCCGGTGGTGGGCGCCCGCCTGGGAGATGGGGCGCCGGAAGGGATTAACGGATTACCATAAAATTCGTAAAGGTCCACTCATCCTGGTCGTCGTGCCAATCCGAGCGGTAATCCCGGTAAACGCGCGACGGAAAACCATATGTGGGGTCATATTCCACAGTGAGTTGATGAAATCCGAGGGACGCCGCGGTTTCTATCTCTTCGAAGCTTTCAGCTATGGTGAGGATGACGGGCGAGTCCATTGCCACCACCACAGGATTTTCCGGATTGCTCGGCCGAATTTCCACCACTTCCCCCTCATTCACGCGCAGTACCACCTCCACGGGAGGAGCGTTCCCGAATCGCGCGCTCAGCGCCACTTCATACTCAAGAATATCAAATGAGCTAAAGAGTTGCCGCTGAACCTCTAATATTGCCAGGGCTTGTTCGTGAGGTTTTATCGGGCCGCCGCTACTGGAAGACGATGAACCGCCACTGCTTGAGCTACTCGAAGACGATGCGGTAAAGCCCGAGGTATCCGGAGAGGCTCCGCCGCAGCCGTATAAAGGCAGAGCAACTAGGGCGAGCACGCAAAGTGAAACTTTCATAGGCATTCCTTCTGCAATTTATTGTTAGGGATTTTCGAGGAAGACGGAACTGCTGATGCAAAATAGCATATGTCGAAAAAAATCTGGGTTAATCGGATTTTTTTGAAAATGTGATGCATCTCCCTTACTACCTCACTCCTCGCACTTCACCCCTCACCCCTCACACCTCACACTCGCGACCGCTCCACCCGACGCACTTGGTCGCGCGAATACCGGCCAGGCCAACATCTGCAGCAAAGCCGGAGTTCGTGTTACAGCTTCTTCATAAACCGGCGAATATGTTCGCGCAGCCGCTTCGCCTTTTCATTTAAAAGTCGGCCGCTCGGCCACACCACAAACACCTCGCGCGGCTGCCCGCGCCACTTGGGGAGTATTCGCACCAGTTCCCCCGTGCGCAATTCGTCTTTCACTTCGGTCGCTGGTAACAACGCAATTCCCTGCTCATCCGAAACCCAGTGCTTCACGAAGGCTAGATCATTGGAAAGCGCGTTGAACCGCGGAATAAATTCGTGCGACGCGCCGGTTTCCGAGTGGGTTAACAACCATTTCGATCGCAGCGACGTGCCAATTATCCNNGGGTAGGCTTCGCGAAGTTTGTTAAATACCTGGGAGCCGCCACAATGACGGTTTCAAGCTGCCCGAGTTTCTGTTGATACAGCAGAGAATCCGGCTGCTGACCGATTCGGATTGCCATGTCCGCCTTGACCTTGACCATGTCGTCCAGCTGGTTACCGAGCATCAGTTCCAGCTGAATGTCCGGGTAGATCCGGGTGAAATCCAGCCACATGGGACGGAGCGCGCTGTGAGAAAAATTGGTTGGCGCCAGCACGCGAAGTTTGCCGGAAAGCTGCCTCAATTCCTGATTCAGTTGTTGTCTCGTGTTTTCGAATTGTTCGACCAACTCCGCGTACGCCTGATAATAAACCTCCCCTTCCTGAGTGGGCACGCATCGGCGCGCCGACCTGTGCAGTAGTTGACAGCCCAGGTCGTGTTCCAGCTTCTGCAGGCGCCGGGTGACCGTAGCCGGTGGCAATCCAAGGTACTGGGCCGTCCCAGATAAATTGCCATGCCTTACAATTTGAATGAACAAAACGATGTCGTCGAGCATAATTCCAATAATGCAATCTATGATTTGAATATTGACTGTATTGCCCTTTTCCCGGCTTGTCTATGATGACTGCACAACCGAGACAAACGGAGGCACTGGAATGGCAGTATCGCTCTACGACGTGTGGCTGGCGGCGCTGGTAGGAATGGGTGGGACCCTCACCATGGATCTTTGGGCATTTTTCCTGCGGCAGAGCTTTGGCATAAACGCCGCAAATTATTGTTTGGTGGGCCGTTGGATTTGCCATATGCCCGCCGGCACCTTCGCCCATGCCAATATTAGCCAAGCCTTAAAAAAACCCAGGGAATGCTCGGTCGGCTGGCTGATCCATTATGGGATAGGTATGATCTACGCAATCGCGCTGCTACTGCTGACCGCGGGCGGCTGGCTGCGTCAGCCCAGTCTGGTGGGCGCGCTCTGCCTTGGCCTCGCAACTTTGGTGTTCCCCCTCTTTCTCATGCAGCCCGCGTTCGGCCTCGGCATAGCATCGGCGCGGACGCCAAACCCGTGGGCCGCGAGGATTCGCAGCCTTATGGCTCATACGGCCTTCAGCATAGGCCTATACCTCTCGGCTGTAGCGGTGAATATTCTGCGAGACACTTACTAGAGGCTGTTTCATGACTGCTGCGCTCGTCGATCCTGCG
>DJFO01000432.1:0-5358 GCA_002432555.1 Marinagarivorans sp. UBA5870 | reverse complement strand
CTTCGCTCGCGAGTTATGAAACGGTCTCTAGGAATGGTTTCGATCTTGAGAGGTTTACCGATGATTAATGCAAAGTACAGCAATGTACTCTTTTCCTTTTTGATGGCCTTGTTTATGTCCTGCATCATGTCGATGGTCACGCTGTTTAATATAGGCATGGTGGAAAATTTCCTTGTGATTTGGCTTAAGGCCTGGTCCTTTGCCTTCGCAGTGGCCTTTCCGGTGATCAGCCTCCTTGCGCCCTTAGTGCGTCGGNNGGTTGGTGCTTCTGGCCACCAAAGGCAGCTGACGCAGACGCTCCTCGAGGTAAATTTTTCGCAGGGGTGTCGATTGGCGCGATCCCGGTACGACTACTGATACAAACCACTGTAAAAGGAGCAAAACCATGATCAGCGCCAACCCCTACCTCAACTTCAAAGGCAATACAGAAGAAGCTTTCCGTTTTTACCAACAAGTGTTCGGCGGCGAGTTCGTCAGTTTAATTCGGTTTCGCGATTTCCCGGGCAACAGCATGGGCGTGGCCGAAGCGGAGCTCGACAAAATCGCTCATGTCGCCCTACCGCTGGGACCACACAATATCCTTATGGCCACGGACGTGGTGGCCTCTTGGGGGCGCCCCTTCACGCAAGGCAATCACGCTTACATCAGCCTGGAAGTGGAAACGCCGGAGGAAGCCGACCGTCTTTTCGACGGTCTCAGCCAAGGAGGCGCCGCGGAAATGCCCCTACAGCAAACCGAATGGGCCGAGCTTTATGGGGTGTGCAAGGACAAATTCGGTGTGCAGTGGATGGTGAACTACACCGGGGAAAAATCGTTCGGCTGACAGCCACTCGCTCACGGCCGCATTCGGGCATTTACTCGCGGTTGGGGACATCGGGGTTCTTTCACCCTCCCGACTAGGTGAAAGGACAGGCCGGCGCTTCGGCGATTGCCGCGGGCGAGCGACCACAGTATATTTCTGCAGAGGCGCGACCGCCGCGGTATTTTGCGCGGCTAACGCAAGCGAGCACTGCAGGAAGATAGCCGAATCCTATGGCCGAACTTTTTGATTTCAGCGATATTCCCGATGTACGCGATGGTCTCACGCGGAAGGAGCGAGCTGTTCTTTACTGCCTCAAGAAAACCCAAGAGGAAATGGGCGGGCGTTATGTGCCGACCATTATGCTCTACGGTCGTGTGGTGGAATTGGTTGATATCAGCCCGGAGGAATTTCAGCAAATCCTGACCAGGATGGTAGGAATCAAGTAATCGCCAGAGACTCTCTACAGAGCGAAAAAGCCCATAAGAAAATGGCCCCGAACGGGGCCATTTTTTTGCAGCACCTTATGCTTACACCGCAACGCGGCGCCGCAACAACATCAGCGTCGCCATCAGCGCCAGAAATCCCTCGCCCACGCCGCCGCCAGCTGAACCGCCGGATGATGACGTGCTGCTGGAGGAACTTGAAGAACTGGATGAGCTGGAGGAACTGGAAGAGCTCGACGAACTGGAAGATGAAGAGCTCGAGGAGGTCGAACTGGAAGAGCTGGAGCTCGACGAGGACGAGCTACTGGAGCTGGACGAACTCCCGCTGCGCAAGCTCCACAAATAGGCTGCTATATCGTTTGCGCAGGAAGTGCTGCAGGCGTTGGGGTTGCCCTGCGGCATATTGAGGTCGATATAGGTCGCCAGCGTCGCCGCGGAGGTCGCGTGCCCGAGGCTGTTCACGTTGAAGGGAACCACGCCGCCGATCGCGCTGGTGCCATTGTCCGCGTGGCAGGTGGAGCAAAGGGAGCCGCGGAACAAGGTTCTGCCGTTTGTAATGTTGCCCAGGCCGCCGCTGGACGAGCTGGAGGAGCTGGAGGAGCTGCTGGAGGAAGACGAGCTACTCGAGGAGCTGGACGAGCTGCTGCTGGACGAGCTGCTGCCAGCTTTGCGCACGAGAATCGAGCTGAGCGTTCCGTTGTCGACCGACGAGGTGACTTGAATGGTCAGCCGGCCATCGGTGACATTGGCCGCGAAGGGAGCAGGCTTCCAAACCACGTCGTGTCCGACTTCCTCGAAAACGTCGACGTCGTTCAGCACCGTCTGTCCCTCAATCGCTACGTCAAATGCCCGGCTGCCTGCCGCGGTCCAATAGAGCTCCACGAACCCGAGCTCCACGGAAACGCGCTGGTTGCTCATCGGAATCTCATAGGTGAAATCGCCGTAACGCTCGGTCTTGTAGATCGCACTATTGTTGCCGCCGGTGATGGGGTCTTCGGTGGCATTAATGGTACCGCCTGTCACGTAACGATCGGGCTCATACCAAATATTGCCCACAGCTATAGCCTCACCTGCACCGCCCACGTCAACCGCCGCCAGTACATCCGCCGAATTCGCCGGATGCCAGCCTTCGGTCTGCTCGGTCACCATACAAACCTGCCCATTGTTTTGGGTACCCATACCGTCGCCGTCGGGGTCCGCGCTGATATTGCAGCAAACGGGCACGCCGCCGACAGTCCCGCAATTGAGCGGTTGGGTTGTGCCCTCGCTCACGGTGATATCGGAACTGCCGGTGCTTTGATATCCCTCGGTGGCCATCACCATGTAATCGTGGGCACCCAGATTTAGTCCGGCGGCTGCCCAGGCATCAAAGTGATTGCCAACGGTGATAGTGCCCGAAATTGCGCCGAAGCCCTTCTTGGGCTCCCGCACGCTGAAGTATTGATAAAAGGTTTGGGTGCCGTCGATGGAGGGTTGCTGAATGCGCTGGCAGCGGATAATCCGATAGGTGGCGCCGTCACTTTGGAATGTGCCCTTGTCCTGCCGGCCCGTCGTACAGTTGGACGGATTGTAGGAACCGTAACCTTCGATTACGTAATATTCGATAAGCGGATTCCGCGTCCAGCCGTAGAGGGCGAGATAGGAATTTTGTGAATTGCTGACATTGTAGTTACCGGTGTATTTCACCACCCGGCGGCCGCCCGGATTCCAGCCCTTGCCGCCGACCCAGTTGTTGATGTTGCTCCATTGCGATGTGTAACGCCCGGCTTCGCGCAAACCGAAAGTGACATTTCCGGAGTCCTTCCAGAAAGAATAGTAAAACCCGTTGTGCGTGCCGGTGGAATTATTGGTTAAATCCCGGTTTTGCGCCTGGACTGCCGTTACACTCAGGGCAGCGGTTCCTACAAGGACCGCAGCGGCACCAACGAAGACCGCAACGGCGCTCCGCCCGGCAGCCACAAATTTTGAAGTATTTACGAAGCTCATAAGAACGCCTCTCCTAGTGGACTATTTATAAATAGCGGGAAGTGCCTTCACAGCGAATTTTGATGAATTTTCACTTTTTTATTCTCCTTATCTCGCTTATCGCCCCTGCGGGCGAAATGCAAAAGCGCTCTCCCGCTCGCGACTAGCAGCCAATGCTGGTCAAGCACCACACCGCTTGCATTAATGTAAAACGGCTTCCTCGGATCAACTGTGCGGTATGTGGATTTTTTTTCTTTTCATCAAATATGCATGCGCGCGCAGTTAAAAAATTATTATTTTGCGCGGCTGGCCGTGGTGATTCGGTTGCAAAACGAGTGCTGCGGGAGTTGTCGCCGAGGTATCGACTGGGGACCTGATCGAAGGATTATTTTATGAAACCGGTATCAGGGGATTTTCGCGCGGCGGCGGGATCGCACGAGATAGAATTGCTGCCGAGAACATCGCCGGGTCTCACATCTTCCGGCTGAGCGTCCGGCAGGTACAGGGTCACGTACTCATCCTTGAACGCCTCACCGTTGAAAGACTCGGGATCCTTGAGCTCCTGAATATTCAAAATTCGCGCGGTGGAGCGCAGGATCTCTCGATCGCTCCTCGAAACCACAAATTCGTCGTCGTTGGCGATGCAACCTCGGCTGATTTTTCCCGAGAGGGAAATGCCCGNNCCCTGGAGCACGTCAACTCGGTCCACCGCCATAACAAAATCGTCCGGTGTCGAAGAGCAACTTTGGCTTCCCAAAATCGACAACAGAACGACGATTTTTAACTTCATGAATTCTCCGGTGGGCCTTGCGGTAGCCGAACGGAAGGCGCGGCGCAGCAGCCTGGGCCAGTGAATGACCCAGTGGTTTGCTGCGCTTCGTTGGTGTATCCCAAGCGGGTAGCGCTCGACCGCGCGCTATTTTTTGGAAGATAACATCCGCTTTAGGGTGTCATCCTTGTCCAGTAGGTGGTGCTTTAGCACAGCGCCCACGTGCATCAGGATAATTGCACTGACGAGGTAGGCAAGCGCCTCGTGAACCAGGTTGCCGAAGCGGCTGACCAGCTCGTTTTCGGGCATTGCGGGGATGATAAACAAGCCGAACACATTGATCGCCCGCTCGCTGAAAAGACTGAGGAGGATGCCGGATATGGGCATGGCGATGCTGGCAAACAAAAGCAGCCAATGGACCAGCTTGGCGGAAATCTTCTGCCAGCTCGGCATATGGATGGTGTCCTTGGGGAACCCCTGGCTCAGGCGCCATGCCACTCGCCAAGAAGCCAAGACCAGCAGCAGAACACCGGCCGCCTTGTGCGCCTCCATCCAGGGGCCACGCATGGCGCGCCCGTCACCGGCAAAATCCAGGAAAAAACCCAGACACAGCACGCTCAGGAAAAGGATAGCCACTGACCAATGATTAATAATTGAAAAAATCCCAAAACGGGACCCGTCTCTTTCTCTCATACATGCCTCGCCAGTGTAACTGGCTTTATTCTAATCAGAACTTTTCAGCTACTTGCTTTGCTCAAGCTGTCTTCATACGTGAAAACCGAACCTTAAAAAAGGACGCGGTTCACAAAATCAAAATCGAGAGACACGGAATGATTATGTATATCTCGATTTGAGATTTTTTACGGAAAATCCATGGCGAAACGTTATACGTGACTGCAGGAACGGCAGTATTTACGCTGCACTGCATCAAAAAGCTTCGCAAGAATATACGGTGGGCACGGGAAAAAAGTTGCACCGGGCAGAGCTGAGTTGCGCGACTTATACGAAAAATGCACATAAGACCGAGAGGCACGCCAACACCGCCCCGTTCTCCACCGATTAACTAAGTGTCCACCCACTAACAAGCGGCGCGCGGGTAAGGTATTTAAGAAATTCAGTTATTGCGGGAAGTCTCGTATTGAATGGACTGCAGGAAATGCCGCGTCCCCGTAACGCTTACGGAATCACTGAGATCGAAGCGAGAGAGTCGCGGTCAAAAACGCCAGGCCTGAAAATTTTTCGCGAGAAATTATAATCAATGCAATTGCGGCGGTAGCCGAACTGAAGTTGGGCGATATTGATCATCTTCCTAACGCGCTCTTATAAATCCCGCGACAGCACCTGCGTAGGTGACTGTCACTGCAAAACCAGTCACTGCA
>DJFO01000352.1 GCA_002432555.1 Marinagarivorans sp. UBA5870 | reverse complement strand
ACAGCTTCCCGGCTTCGATCGTATTCGCCTTGCAGCTTGTCATAGGTCCGTTGCAAGCCGCTTTCTTCCACCCGGACTACGGCTTTGAATTGCTCCAACGCGGAGGAAAACTGTTTTTCCGCGGCGCGCTGTGAGTCCCTCGCTTCTTCGACTCTATCAACCATAATCTCCCTTTTGTGCACACCCAGTTTTTCCATGGTGCCGTAATAAGCGGAAGAGCATCCGCCAGCGGCAAGCAAAGCCAGTACCAGCAAAAACCTTTTCATTTTTTACCCACGCGAGAACAAATTTACAATTGAGGACCGAGCGCCGTGATATTCCCACGACGCTCGCACACAAAAAAAGGCGTCTAAGACGCCTTTTTGCCTGCCAAGCAGGAGTTACAGAGCACTGATGCCGCCGGCATCGGTATCGCTCGTGATCACAATCAGAATTTGCTGCACATCCTGTTGTGCCTGCCCGGCTTGATCTGCAGCGGTTGCAGGCTGCTGGTCTGCGCCTTCCACATTCCACTCAACAATTTTTACGCCCTTGCTCTCCAAATATTCGCGCACATTATCCGCGCGCTGGCTGAGCATGTGGTCGTCCTGCGGATGGGTTTGATCGCCAGTGCTGCTGACGCCACCCTGCACAGTGGGGTCCGCCGGATTTGTGCTGCCACCCGCGACTGCGGCGCCTGCGCTGTCAGCGGAGCTGGTGGTGGGGCTCATGGTGCTGCTGGCAACACCCTCGCTCGCTGGATTAGTCGTTGTATTTTGCGATGTCGTATCGCCAGCACTGGGCTGTGCGCTTTGAACAGGCGCCTGTTCCTGGCGCGCAATGGTGACAGCGACCGGTTTATTTTTGTCGATCGAACTCACCAGATTGTCCAATTTACCCTCCGCTTCGTCAGTCAGCTCATTGCCCTGAAACGCAATCGTCTCCTGGTGGTCGGCATCGATCGCCGCAGCGGATGAAGTTCCGGTTACAGGCGCGCTTCGATCGGAGCTGTAGGCGCTGGGAGTAGTAGTGCCCGGAGCAGTGGTAGAACGCTCAACCACCGCCGGTTGTTCCGGCTGATAGGTTTGCGCGGTTTCGTTATTGTCACAAGCGGTCGCCAAGCCAGCTACGGCCAGAGCGGCTACCAGGGTTTTCATTTTAAAAGTTTTCATGATAGTCACCTCGTCTGCATCTCTTCCAAGATTTACATTGAATATCGACGCACCTGCTGGTCGCGATATCCTGCAACGCTGCGAATATTATGCCAGGGCCTCGAAGAATTACAGACAAAAAAGGGCGCTATAATAGAGCGCCCCCTTTTTATGAAATAAATGAATGAAATAAATGTATAAAATAGGTGCTTGTTAAAGCGCACTGAGGCCCTCTTCGCCTTCACCCGTTATGACGATTCGAAGCTGCTGCGCTTCCCGGATGGGTTGATCATCACGCGTAACGGAAATGCTTTGTTTCTCCTCGGTACCCTCTACTGTCCATTCCACGACATCGACACCTTTGTCCTGCAGGAATTGGCGGACACTGTCAGCTCGTTGCTGCCCAAGCGTTTGGGCCACTGGTTGCTCATCAACTTCTGTGGGGACCACGGTGGTCGCCGGGTTAGCTCGCGTCGCCACGCTGGGTTGCTCCGAGGTGGGCGTCGTGGCGCCGGGTTCGGTTGAAGTTACCCTGTCTGCAGCGGCGGCGGATGCCGGCGCATCCTCCGAATTCTCTTGAATCTCCACCGTTACGGCGACGGGTTTTGATTTATCCAGAGTCTGCACCAGATTTTCCAGTTGCAGCTGAGACTCTTTTGACAGCGCCATGGAATCCTCTTTGAATTCCACCACCTCCTCTCGACTGAGCGTGGCATTGGAATGTTGGTGGCCGGTATTCGATGAAGTTTCGCGGGTCGTCTCTATAACAGATGTGCGCTCGGACGTGACTGTGGAGCTCGAATTGGCTGGAGCGGCAAAACCACTCGCACTTGCTCCGGTGACGGCCAGAGCCAAAATCCATTTTTTCATAGTGACAGTTTTCATAAAATTTACCTCATTGATGGTTTCTCTCTTCTAATGGATTCTTTTTTTCCATTAGCGATCCGTTTCTTGAATTGCTCGCTAAGCAAATGACAATTCTGCGAATTGTATGCCAGCGGTAACCAGAGCCGCGCGTAGGATAGGGTTTTCCGCTCCGCTGTGGCCCCGATAAGATGAAGTTTTTACAATCCTTTGTAGCAGGGATAAATCACTGCCCTTCAAAAACCGCACCCCGACCGCTGCTCAGTTGGGGAGCTTCGCCCCAAGTGTGGTTAGCCCACAGATCCAAGACGAAACCGCCGCCGCTCAGCTCATTTTTGCCGGCGCTAGGGGATTAAAATAGCTGCGGTTTTTGTGACTGCTTTCAAGCTGCGCAGGGATAAATTCTGTCAAGCTGCGAGCCGCTGTTGATTTTTGTCACCAAGACAATAATTCCGGGAGTGATCGGCATGAACATCTCATTGGTCCGCAGGGGCGCGCTCGGGAAGGGCAGCAAAACCGCACACCGCCTGCGTTTGTTTTTATCCCATTCGGTTTTCCTGTTGTTGTTATCCGCCTGTGGGGGCGACCCGCCTTCCGGCAGTTCAAGCAGTTCAAGCAGCTCGTCTTCCAGCTCGTCTTCCAGCTCAGGCGGTCCAGGAGTCCAAGCGTTCACTCAGTCGTGCTCGGTCTGCCATGGCAGCNNGTCCAACGGCGGCCAGACGATTAACGTCAACAACTTCACCTACGACAATAAAGTCGGCAGTACCTATGCGGAGACCCAAGCGGGGCTCGCTGCGTACATAAACGCGGTCATGACGTTTTGCCCGAACGACTGCGGCGCCGACGTTGCCGCATTCCTCTGGTCCATGCGGACATCCGACCAGATCGTGGACACTGACTTCACCGATTTCGTCACCAACGTGTCCCAGGGCGAAGAAATATTTGCCACCACCTGTACCGGCAGTGGCTGCCACGGTCCCGCGGGCAACGAACCCAATGCGATCAGCTGGGCGCGCTACATGTCGCCCAGCGACCTGCACGAGTACATCGAACCCGCCATGCGNNCCCCGCCATGCCGCGCCCGCCGACGCGCAACCCTGCCGAGTGCGTCGGGCAGTGTTCCGCTGATGTATCGGCCTACCTGTGGAGCATTCGGCCGGTGGCGGCGACCTGCACCATCGAGCGCGGGCCGCTTTTCGCGAAACGCTCATTGCCCGTGCTGAATCCCGAGCAATACAAAAACTCCATTCGCGACCTTTTCTCCTTTATCTCGCCGAATGCGGTGGTGCCGGATACCTACCTGACCGGACCCGATGCCAACTACGTGGGCTCTTTCCCGCATACCCTGCGCTCGCAGGTCTCCGAGGACGGCTCCGCCAAACGCCTATTCGACAATGCAGTGGGCATCGCCGAGTGGAACGCCCAGGCGGCCAATCAGTTTGTTCGCTGTTCCAGCACGAATCGCCAGACCTGCGCCGATGAATTCATCAATGGCTTCGCCCGCCTCGCCTTCCGCCGTCCGCTCAAAACCGTGGCGGAACCCGGCAGCCAGTACAGTGAGGTGGAATACTTCCGTCGCATATTCACTCAGGCGCCCACCGTAACCGACGGAGTTAAGTGGGCCATTGTGGGAGCCTTGAACGCGCCGCAATTCATCTACCGAACCGAGTTGGGCACCCCGGTATCTCAGGCGATCGGCAACCCGCTGTTTACCGGACCCACCGGCGGCGCCGAGCCTGACTTCNNCCAATGATGCGGACGCCCATGTACTCGATCCTTACGAATTCGCCTCCGTGTTGAGTTACATGATCACGGGCAGCACTCCGGACCCCATGCTGCTGCAGGCCGCGCAGATGGGCGAGCTCAATTCGCGCGCGGGCGTTGAGAGCCAGATCGATCGCATGTTTGAAAGTCCGCGGGCGGAGCGCCACATGAAGAGTTTTGTTTCCTACTGGATGCAGACCCAGGAATTGGAGAAAAACGTGGCGCTTAGCGAATTGGATCCCAACTTGGATCTGCGGGATCTGATGCTGACCGAGTTGCAGGAATTCTTCTGGCATATAGTGGACAGCGACGGCGTACCCTTTAGTGACTTCTACAATGCCGACTACACCTTCCTCAACAAACGTCTCGCGGATCACTACGGCGTGCCCTGGAGTGGCAGCAACCAGAATGATTTTGTCAAAACGACTTTGGCACCTCCGACCAAACGCGGCGGCATCACCACCATGGGAGCCTTCATCGCGGCGCATGCTCACAACGATGGTTCGGCACCGATCTTGCGCGGCGTGCACGTGCGGGAAGATCTGTTGTGCCATCACATAGTTCCTCCAGGCAGTATCGACGAGCCGGAAGGCGTGCGGGAACAAAAACAGCAGGCCGCCGAGCAGGCCGCGGCGAGCGGCACCTTGACGACCCGGCGATATTTTGAAATTGCCACCTCCTCCGCGCCGGAAGCGCCCACCACCGGCTGCGGTCAGTGCCACTACTACGACATCAATCCGGTTGGGGCCGCCCTGGAAGACTTCGACGGCTTTGGGCGCTACCGCACGACGCAGTTACCTGTCGGCAGCGCGCCCAATGCGACACGCATTCCCGTAGACGCCGCCGCCGGCTCACCGAGCCACCCGGGCGAAGGCATTCGCGGGCTGGAGCACTTTCAGAATTACACCCAAATTTCGGACCCGGTAACCGGGGCGCGAGAGCTCTCCCTATTGCTTGGACAAACCCAGGCGGTGCAATCCTGCATGGTGGAAAAAGCGTTTCGCTCGGTGGTGAGTCGGCCGATTACCCACGCCGCTATCGACCTGATTAACCGGGACGTCGATCTGCCGTTAAGTACCTTTGAGGCGCCTAGTTTTGCCTGTGCCGCGGAAAAACTCAGCAGCGAATTTAGTGCCGCCGGGCAAGACGTGAAAACGCTATTTAAGGAATTGGGCAATTTAAGTCTGCTGCGTTTCCGCCGCCCCTGAGCCCTGGCCAAATAAGAGGAATTTTTTATGCAATTTGCGAAACCCAATCTTGCCAGAATCGCCAACCAGGAGCGCCGACGATTTCTCGACCTGGTGGCGCGCGCCGGGGTGTCCACTGCCCTGCTGAAACACTCGCCGCTGGTCATGAGCCTGTTCGCCGCTCGCTACGCCGAAGCGGCAGTGCCGACAGCGCAGAAAAAAGCGGTATTTTTCTACCAACCGGACGGCGCGCCACCCGGCTTCTGGCTGCCGACGGGCGGCCAAATGAATGTCGCTACCTCACCCTACGGCAGCGGNNGGCTACAACGTCGCGCAATATTGCCGCTTTTACGCGGTTACCAATGTATTTTCCGAACACGGTCGGATTTATCGCGCCCTGGGGCACTCCCTGGACTCGCATCAAATCATCAACACGGTGGATACCCAGATCGCCAAGTCCAACGGCTTTACCAGCAACTTTTCCATACTGCGGGTATCTGCCCACAAAACGGATGGCGAAGGCGGATTTTCCGTGGAAAATGGCAACGTGCCCACTTTCACCAACGGCGCCGCGGAGGTCTACAAAGTGATCTTTGGCGGCGCCAATGTGGACAACACAGACAATACCTATAAAGCGGTCTTTGAAATGAACGCGGCCGCCTTGGGCTCATTGAAAAACAAAATCGGCGCCGATGAAAGAATTCGCATGGATGAGCACCTGACCGCGTTGCAAAAAATCGAAGCCGGTCTCAGCGGCGACGGCGGCGGTGGTGGCACCTGTCAGGCAACGGCGCCGAGCGCAAATCCAACGGACATTGTGGAACACGGCAAGCTGGTGGCTGACTTGGTGGTGGCGGCGCTCAAGTGCGGCCTGACAAACGTCGCCTCGATCATGATGTCGGATACCCAGTGCAGTTGGGGCCTCAGCCCGCAGTACCGCACCTTGATGAATATTCGCTCCGGCATCACCGCCGACAACTTCCACTCCGCCAACCACGGCGGTACCGAGGAACCCAAGCGGCGGGACCAGGCCCGCATGTTGGCTTACCTGAGCCAAGTGCCGGCCTATATGATTTCCCGCCTGGCCGCTGAAACCGACGCGCTCGGGATCCCGCTGATTGAGTCCACTTTATTTATTCAGCTCAGCGAAATGGGTTACGGTGCCGACCATAGGCCCGATGGTGCGCCCTGGATATTAGCTTCGGGAACCGAGTTCCGGTCCAGATTTGGCTCCTACAGCGGCAACGAAGCGCTCTGCAAGGACATACCGCGCATTATGGATGTGCGCGGCAAGACTATGGGTGCCCTGCAGATTTAATCCCCAGCAAAGGCGCGGCGTAAGGGATTATGCCGCGCTACCTCATCACCATCATTGCCGCCATATCGCCTACCGCGTCCCGCTTGCAGCTGGCGCCCTCACCGAGCTCGCTCTCAATAGCATTTTCCTCGCCTGTGTGGCCGAGAAAATTCAGAACAAAACCCGCTCTTGCCAGTCCATGAGAAACAACCTGTTTGATGCGGAGGTGTTTATGATTTCATCTAACGGCCAATATGCATTGATTACCGGCGCCACCAGCGGCATAGGCTACGAGCTGGCGAAGATTTTCGCCGAGCACAAATACAACCTTGTGATAGTGGCTCGCACCGAAGCCGACCTGCACCGCACGGCGACGGAACTGTCCAGCGGTTACGGAGTGTCCGTAGTGCCTATCAAAAAAGATCTGTTTCGCCGCGAGGCGCCATTTGAGCTTTATCAGGAAGTCAGCGCCCAGGGGTATCAAATAGACGTACTGGTAAACGACGCGGCGCAGGGACTTTACGGCAAATTTATCGATACGGATATTCACCGAGAGTTGGACATGTTGCAACTCAACATAGGCGCTTACCTGGTTCTCACAAAATTGTTCCTGCGCGAAATGGTTGAACGCGGCAGTGGAAAAATCCTCAATGTCGCATCTATCGCCAGTAAGCTGCCGGGTCCTTATCAATCCGTTTACCACGGCACCAAAGCGTTCATCCATTCATTTACCGAGTCGATCCGCGCTGAGTTACAGGACACGGGTGTAACCGTGACTTCCCTGCTGCCCGGCGTCACGGACACGGACTTCTTCAACAAAGCCGATATGGAAGACTCCAAGATCCTGGATCAGAAAATGGCGGATCCAGCGAAAGTTGCGCGCGATGGCTTCGATGCGCTTATGAGCGGCGACGATATGGTGGTCTCTGGAATGAAAAACAAAGCGCAGATCGCGGCAAGCAATGTTACGCCCGACAGCGTTTTGGCCAAAACCATGCTGAAACAGCAGGCGCCGCGCAGCCAACAGTAGTTCTGAGAAAATACAGTTTCAGGGGCGGCAACTCGCCGCCCCTACTTTAGTGGATCACCGTCGGCGTCAAGGCGACCCGCTGGAACTTCTCAATAAACATTTCGAGTTTGGTGTCACCCACGGATTCTATATCGCGGTACAAACCGGCTTTGCGCAGGATTTCCAAATTGAAACTCTGAATGTACTGGTTCCAAAACCATTCGCGCTGCTCATACTGCTTCAAGGTCATAAGGATCACTTCTTCACCAGAGCCCCGCAATCTCAAGCGAATGGAATAGCTATTGCTGACATCTCGGTATTGACTGAGAAAATCCGTCCAGCCAAAGCCGCCGAGAAAAAACTCAAAAATACTTGCGGTATCCACCTCACGGAACACATAGAGATTGGCAATATCATCAAAATCATAAGTCCGCCATTCCTTTTGGCCGCGGCGTTTGACGTTGACCTTGCGATGTTGACGATCAAACCGGAAATCCCCTTCTGCCGTGGAAAACAGCAGCGCCCGGTCGGTAAGGCGCTCGTTGCGGTAGCTGCCACCGCGCACAACATGTAAAGCCGCAAGATAAAGCAGGCTGCCCAGGTAAACCAAGAATAAGATAACGAGAAAAACTTCCATTGACGAACCTCCTTACCCTGCGCAACTGAGACCCTGCGCAACTGAGCGAGAATCGATAGGTTTGGTATCTTCCGCGCGAGAAAACGGACAATGCATAATGACAAGCCCGGAGCCAACGGCCCCGGCAATTTAACTATTTTATTCCATCAACCGGCTCACTTCAGATGCGGCCAATAATAACGCACCTACACCGTAGAGCTGGGTATCCGCCGGCAGAATTGTCTCCGGTGATGAGCCTACCTGCTGCACCCACCCGAGCTTGCCTTTGGGGTCGACAGCGCTGGCGAGTCCGTTCCAGCCCGCGGCGACCGCGGGCAAATACTCCGCACGAGCCAACAAGCCGTTGTTAATACCCCAAGCGAGACCGAAAGTCATAAATCCCGTGCCGCTGGATTCAGGAAGATTGAACTCCTCTCTGTCCAATAATGAAGAGGGCCAGAAACCATTGGGTTGTTGTAGGGTGATCAATCTTGCCGCCATAACTTTGAACAGATCCTCGTATTTTTGCCTGCGCGGATCCTGCGCCGGGATTTGCTCAATCAACAAGGGCAAGCCCGCGAACACCCAACCGTTGCCGCGACTCCAAAACATTTTGCGACCCTTCGCGTCGCGCCGTTCGAAGAAACGACTGTCGCGATAATAGAGATGCTCCACCGGGTCGAAGAGGAAGTCGGTGGTCGCCCACCATTCCTTCATGGCGAACGTGCGATAACGGTCGTCTCCGACTTGTTTGGATAATTCCACGAATGCCGGCGGCGCCATGAACAAGGCATCGCACCAGCACCAGCGCTTGAGG
>DJFO01000372.1:3737-6217 GCA_002432555.1 Marinagarivorans sp. UBA5870 | reverse complement strand
ACCGGCCGGTCCAACGGCAATGTCCCCTTGGATGCGGTGGCCTTTTTTACTTCCCGTACCCAGGCCGCGCTCGCCGGCACCATCGATCAAACGATGCCGCCGAACAATGCGAACCTTTGCAGTCAGACCTGCGCTAACGACATTACTTCCTACATTTTCCAAGTGGGCGCGCAGGCTCTGGGCAATAGTTCAAGTTCCAGCTCTTCTTCGGGCTCCAGCTCCTCGGGCTCCAGTTCGTCCAGCGGAGCCATGTTGGATGGCGCGCGCCTCTATCTGGAAAAAGGCTGTCTCGCCTGTCACGGCATCGACGGTCAGCAAAAATCGCAACCCATAGTGTTCGAGAACTACTCGTTGCAAACGCTGATTGCCAAAATCGATGCGGACATGCCGACCACCGCTCCCGGCTCATGCTCGGGTGATTGCGCGCGAGCGGTAGGGGAATACGTTTGGTCGCTCCGCCCGGTAGTGTCTTGTGATTCCGGCGAGAAAGTTCTGCCGCGCCGCCTGCGTTTGTTGACCAAGTTTGAGTACATCAACACCATCAACGATCTGTTTGGTCGCACCGACGGCGCCACTCTGGCCAACAGTGTCGGCACCGACACCGAAGTGCGTGGTTTCGATAACAACGCCGCCGCCAACGCCGTTACCATTTCCCGTATGGACGGTTACTGGACGGCCGCGGAAACTACAGCCAAGGCAGCCAACGTGGCCGCGCGCCTGAGCAGCTGTCCGCAGCAGAGCGCCGCGGATTGTTTTGTCACCAACTTCGGCCGCGATGCTTTCCGTCGTCCGCTGACGGCGGCTGAGAAGACCGACTACTTGGCGCTGTTCACCGCTGGAGCCAATAGTGAAGCCGGTGCGCGCAATGTGGTCCAGGCGATGTTGTCCTCGCCCAACTTCCTGTACCGCACCGAGCTCGGTCAGAACGGCCGTCTCACCCAGTACGAAGTTGCCAGTCTGCTTTCTTACACCTTCTGGGGTTCTATGCCGGATAACGCGCTGTTCGAGAAAGCGGCCTCCAACAGTTTGGGAACTGCCGACCAGATCAAACAGGCCGTGGCTACCCTGATCGCAAGCACCAAGGCGCAGAAGCAATTCGCCCACTTCGGTCGTCAATGGTTGCATCTGGAGCCGGTGGTTGGCATCCAGCGCGATGCGACTCTCTTCCCCGGCTTCAATGCGCAGGTCGCCCAGGCGATGGACGCGGAACTGGAAATGTTCCTCCAGGAAGTGCTCTTGAAGGACGGCTATACCATGGCGGATTTCTTTGTCTCCGACTTCACCTTCGCCAACCAGGCGCTCGCCAACTTCTACGGCATCAACGGTGTCAGTGGCACCCAGATGACCAAGGTTGCGACCAACGACCAACGCGGCGGGATTCTGTTTACGGGTGCACTGCTGACCCGCAACTCCAAGTTTGATGAGTCCCACCCGATCAAGCGCGGTCTGGTGGTGCGGCGCAATCTGTTGTGTCAAGAATTCGGTGTGCCGCCGGCGAACATCGGCGAAGTTGAGCCATTCGATCCGAGCAAGCCCACCCGTGAGCGTTTTGCGGCCCACTCGGCCAACGAAGCCTGCGCTGCTTGTCACCAGTTTATCGATGAAGTCGGCTTTGCCTTCGAAAACTACGATGCCGTCGGTCACTATCGCACTGCAGAGGCCAATGGTGCCGCCGTGGATGCATCGGGCGCAATTTCTGGCCTGGCGCGCATGACGGATGACGATACCCATATGTTCTACGACCTGCAGGAACTCTCCACCATCCTGGCGACCGATGGGCTTGCACCCGCTTCCGCCTGTGTGGCCGAACAGTTCCAACGCATGATGGACGGTGTGGCAGAGCCGGATTCTTGCGCTTTGACCAACACAGTGACCCGATGGAACCCCGCCGTGAAATCGATCCGAGATTTGTGGGCGGAAATCGTGGCTTCCCAAACCTTTATGCAGCGTCAGTAGGAGAGATCACAATGAAACGACGTTCTTTAATAAAAGCCGTTGCCGCCGGCTCCCTGACTGCCGCCACGCCTCTGGCTTGTTTATTGGCGCGCAACGCCATGGCGCAGACAGGCACCGCGCCCATTCGCACCATCTTTTTGTTTCACCCCAATGGTTGTGTGCCGGATGTATTTTTTCCCAAAGCGGGCAGCCGCACGCTGCCGGCGATGACCGCGCCCCTGCAGAGCGTGTATGACAATCTGGTCTTTATCGACGGGATCGGTTATGCAGGTCCCGCCAACACCCATGAAGGCGGCTCCTATAAATGCCTCACGGGCCGTCTGACCTTCAACGACACCAATTCGTCGATTGACGTGCTCATGGGCAAGGAAGACTGGGCCAACCGCGCTAAAAACGGCATCAGCGTGCCCTCCGTGCAGATGGGCGTGGGCACCTGGTGGGGTAACGACAACAACAAACGCATCAGCCACGACGGCGCCACCACCCTGGACTCCGTATGTGATCCGCGCATCATGTACCCGCGC
>DJFO01000372.1:444-3719 GCA_002432555.1 Marinagarivorans sp. UBA5870 | reverse complement strand
TCCTTGGGCCAGGCGGAGAAAGTGCGCATGGATCAGCACGCGGAAGCCCTGTCGGTGTTGGAAGCAAAGTTCCGCACCACCGACGGCGGCTCCATGGATGCCTGTGTGGGTCCGGATATAAGCGCGTCGCCCAAGGTGAACAGCAACGATACCGACGAAGCCCTGTCGCAGACGAATGTACTGTCGCTTGCGTCCGACCTGCAGCAGGATATCGCCATCGCGGCGCTCTCTTGCGGTCTCACTCGCACCATCGCCTTCAGCTATGGTGTGTCGGTGTCGCCGGTTAAGGTGCCTGGGTCGGGCGTCGGTGACCACGACGCTTCTCACGCGGACGCGACTACTCACACCAAATCGAAAATTTGGTGGATGGCCGAAGTGGCGAAATTTATCCAGAAACTGGCCATNNGCCAATACCCCCGACGTGAACGGCGGCTCTTTGCTCGACAATACTATTCTCGTCACCGTATCGGATCTGGCGCACGGTAATTACCACAACCACTTCCGTATCCCGATGTTTCTCGCCAGCGGCAAGACCAATAAAGTGGGTCTGGTCACCGGCCGCTCATTGGATTGGCGCACGGCCGCCGCCGCTACCGCCAAAGTTCAGGGTGATCAGAACGCGATGGATAAAAGCATCAACCATACCGATGTGCTCGATACCATCCGACAGGTCGCCGGTTACACCAGCTTCCAAATGCCCAATAAGAACGGCGACGTTATGGCTGCATGGAAAGGCGGTAACGAACCGCGCTAGTCCTCTGATAGAATCTGAGCTCCTCGTCAAACCCCAGGCCTGGCCTGGGGTTTTTGTTTTTGGAGTTCTATGAATTATCGACTCGACCTTCCCTGCGCCCACGGTGGCCCCCTGGCAGAAGCCCGGTTCCGCGAGCAGCTCAGTGATTTTCAGGTCACGGAAGATTTAGGTTTTGAGCCTGAAGGGGAGGGCGAACATCAATATTTGCAGGTCATCAAGCGCGGCGCGAACAGCGAATGGGTGGCGGAGCGAATCGCCCGTTTCGCGGGTGTGAAGCTGCAGGATGTCGGCTTTTGCGGTCTGAAGGATCGCCACGGTATTGCCTCTCAGTGGTTCAGCGTCTATCTGCCAAAATCCCCTCTCCTGGATTGGCGCGCCTTGAATGTCCGGCACGGAGACGAGATTGAAATCGCGCGGGTGAGNNCGCGGTCAGCACGCGCGCAACCATTTCGCCATAGTTCTGCGGGGATTGATGGGTGCGGATGCCGAAGGCATTGGGCAGCGGTTGCAGCGCATTGCCGAGCAGGGGATCCCCAATTATTTTGGTGAGCAGCGCTTCGGGCGCCAAGGCAATAACCTTCTCGTCGCCGCCAAGTGGTTTGAAGAGGGCATATCACCACCCCAGCGGGGGCCGCGCGGGATAATCACGTCGGCCGCTCGGTCGCACCTGTTCAATTTGGTCCTCGCCGCGCGGGTGGAGCGAGGCACCTGGCTGCGTTGTTTACCGGGTGATTTGGGAACCGAACCCTCGGGCCCTCTCTGGGGGCGTGGTCGCCCTTTGGTCACTGCCGAAACCCTGGCGTTGGAGGATGCTTGTCTTGAACCCTTTGCCGCCTGGCGAAACGGGCTCGAACACAGCGGCTTGCAGCAGGAGCGGCGCGAACTGATCGCGCGCCCACAGGACCTGCGGTGGGTGATCGAAGCCGACCAGCTCAAGCTCGAATTCGCACTTTTGCCCGGTCAGTTCGCCACGGCGTTGCTGCGCGAAATTTGCCAGCTGCAAAACTGCGCCGGCCCCAATGATCGCTAAATTCCCTATGTTATATTGCGCCGAATTTCATTTGCGGAAAGAGCACCGGACTTGAGCAAGAAAGACATAGATGGCATAGGCATGACCTCCAGGCGCACCCGGGATCGCATGGTGCAGCGCATACAGGAACAGGGCGTTCGCCACCCGGATGTGCTGCGTGTTCTAGGTGCGACTCCCCGCCATTGGTTTCTCGATGAAGCTCTCGCCCATCGTGCCTACGAGGATACCGCCCTGCCGATAGGTTTCGGGCAAACCTTGTCTCAGCCTTACATAGTCGCCCGCATGACCGAATTGCTCTTGGAGGGCATCAATACTCCCAAGCGGGTGCTCGAAATTGGTACCGGCTCCGGTTATCAAACCGCTGTCCTCGCTCAGTTAATACCGAAAGTTTGGACCCTCGAAAGGATTCGCCCCCTCCAGGCCAAAGCGCGGCTCAGGCTCGCGCAGCTCAAACTCTATAACGTGCAGTATAAACACGCCGACGGCGGGTTCGGTTGGGCCGAGTACGGTCCTTTCGACGGCATCATGGCCACTGCTGCGCCCGCCGAAATCCCCGCAGAACTTTTAGCTCAGCTCGCGCCGGGTGGAGTTTTGGTGGCGCCGGTAGGGCCGGAGGCGGACCAGCAGCTGGTGGTGGTGACGCGGGATGCGGAAACCGCGGACTACCGGAAGCGCGTTATAGAGCCAGTCAGATTTGTACCGCTACTCCCCGGCACCGCGACTTGACGGGGCCAACCAAGGCCCCTCATTAAGACCGTCTGGCTCGGTTATTAACCGAAAAACAGTCGCCCGGAGTTAATTCTAAAGTATTAGATGGTTCGTGCGATATTTAATCAATATCTAGTTATTGCATTACAGCATTAATTGCAAAGAACTAAATAAAAGTCGGAAGNNCAGAGAAAATTTTCCTTTTTTATCATTATCTTCTTAGATTAATTTCTAATAAATTCTCTGAATCTATGCCGACAAAGAATAAAACTGATTTCAAAAACCATAATATAGACGTTTTTTGGGGCGCCAAATGAATAGAGGTTGGACTACCAAAATTTTTTCACTGATCAATATATTAATCGTTTTTATGGGTTTAGCAGGATGCTCCGGCAACCCCCATAAAGCGCCGGTGGTCGACGCAGGGCCGATTCCCACTCACCGGATCCAGACCCATGTGGTCGCCCCTGGCGAGACCCTCTATTCGATTGCTCTGCGCTACGACCTCGACTATAAAAAGCTGGCTTCTGTCAATAAGTTAGGTGCTGGTTTTCGCATTGAGCCCGGACAGGTGCTCAATTTAGACACCCGCCGCGCAAGCCGTGCAGGGAGGGTCGTTGCGGCGGTGCCGCGCGCTGTTTCGAAAAAGCCGCCGAGCGCGCCCGATAGATCAAAAAATCAAACAGTAAAGCCGAAACCTTCTGATGCTGCTCCCAAGGTTTTAGCGGCGGTCCGTTGGCAGTGGCCAGTTAAGGGAGAAGTATTAGAGAAATTTCAGTCCGC
>DJFO01000372.1:0-400 GCA_002432555.1 Marinagarivorans sp. UBA5870 | reverse complement strand
TCATCATCAAGCACAACGAGCAGTACCTGAGCGCCTACGCGCACAACCGGGTTTTGATGGTGGCTGAAGGGGACAGGGTGGCGGCGGGTCAGAAAATCGCGGAAGTTGGATTTTCCGGTACCAATACCGCGAAGCTCCATTTCGAAATCCGTCTGGACGGTAAGCCGGTGAACCCACTGGATTACCTGCCCAACCCCTAAAGATTTTCCCTCAACTTAGTTCAGTATTTGCCGATAAATGTGTCATCCACACCCGGTGAATCGGCGCAATAGCCAAAAGCTCCAAAAGCGCCCGGGCAAGACGATAGTTGGGATTGCGACTCGAGTCGCAAGGCAGTTTGACGGAAATTGTCCATTTCCAGCTTAGATTTCACATGACAAAAAGCAAGTTCTTGATGTTA
>DJFO01000389.1 GCA_002432555.1 Marinagarivorans sp. UBA5870 | reverse complement strand
AGTTTGGTCAGCACACAACCTTTCACCTTGCCGGCGTTGTACGCATGGGCGGAGGCCTTGAGGGTTTGCAGTTGGCTGTTGCAGGCGAGCACCAGCACACGCTCCAGACCGGGACAGGCGTCCAGCAGGGCCTCCTGCTCTTTCAGCAGAGGATCGCCCTGACGGAATCCGGCGGTGTCGATCAGGATCAACGGATAATTTTTCAGGCCGGCGACCACCGTCGGCAGACTCCGCTCCTGATCCACCACCCGCACCGGAACGTTGAGGATGCGGCCGAGCGAGCGCAATTGATCGTGAGCGCCCACGCGATAGGTGTCCGTGGTGATCAGAGCGACCTTACCTAAGCCGTGCTCGAGCACATAACGTGCGGCGAGTTTGGCAATGGTGGTGGTTTTGCCCACGCCGGTGGCACCGACGAAGGCGAAGATGCCGCCGCGCTGAATGCGGTCGGATTGATCCGCGCCCAGCTGTTTAGTGAGCAGCGCCAGCGCATCGCGCCAGGCGGCGTTGAGCCGTTTGCCGGGTTTGCTTGCCAGGGCGAGCTGTTTGACCAGCGGTGCCGGCAGGCCGAGGGCGGCCAAGTGACCTTGTAAAACGTCTTGCACCGCCGATTGCGCATCCGCCTGCGCCGGCATAACGCCCCCCTGCTCCCGCATGCGCCACATCTGCTGTTCCAGCAGCATTCGCATATCGGCAATTTCATTTTGCAGCGCCGCCAGGCGCTTGTCGTCCTGCGACTGCGGCTTGCGCGCCTGCTCTTCCGTCAGGCGTTTTACTTGTTCCTGCAGGCCGGCCATCTGGCGATCGACGCTGGTAGTGGCCGCCGCGGCGGCCGGCGGTGCGGCATGGGTCGCAGCCGGTTGCACAGCGGGCGCCGGCCTGGATGGTGCCGACTGGGATGGTGTTGATTTAGATGCTATTGATTTAGATGGTATTGATTTAGATGGTGCCGATCTGGACGGTGCCGCCTTGGACGGCTCGGTTGCGCGACCGCGCTCCGCTGCGGGCGCGGTCTCGCGCCAGCGGATGGTTTCCTCTTCCGCGGGTACGGCGACGGGCGCGGGCGTCCGGCCGCGGGTGGTGTCACCGCGTTGGGCGGCCATCATGCGTTCGCGCGCGGCTTCGATTTCCCGCGCGAGCTGTTCGCGTCGTTTGGCGTCTGGCGCTTTGGCCGCGGGCGCCACGTATTGCTGGGCCGCCTCGGCGGCACCGGCCTGGGCGTGCCAGGCGGCATCACTTGCCAGGGGCTGGTCGAGATCCTGATCGAATCGATTGCCAAAACTTTTGCGCTCTTCGCCGCCGCGGGCAACCATGTCGAGGTCGCTGGAGGTAATGATCTCCACCCCTTCACGGGTGCGCTGGCTGGACAGGATAATCGCATCGGGACCCATCTCCTGGCGCACCAGGTCGAGGGCGCGGCGCATGTCGGGCGCAACAAATCGTTTGACAGTCATGGTGTGGTCTCCTGGCGTAGCCAATCAAATCGTGTGTCGGGACTACTTCGTCAGATCGCCACCGACCGTGGCCTCAATGGTGATCTGTTTGTTGTCCGGTACTTCGTTGTAACTCAGCACATGCATATCGGGCAGATTGAATCGCGCGAGTCTCACCAGGGTCATGCGCAGCGGCGCCGCCACCAGCAAGATCACCGGTTTGCCCGCCGCCTCCTGCTTGCGAGCCACCGCGATTAACGCGTTATTCAACTTCTCCGCCAGCCTCGGTTCTATGAAGCTCGTGGAGTCGGCGCCAATTTTTTGTGCCTGCTGGACCGACTGTAGCAACAACTGTTCCAGTGACGGATCAAGGGTGATCACCGGGATATTCACTTCGGGGCCGACAATGTTTTGCACGATCTGGCGGGCGAGTGCCACGCGCGCATGGCCGGTCAAACTGCCTATGTCCTGATTTTTATCGCCGTGCGCCGCCAAGGCTTCGGCGATGGTGCGCATATCGCGGATCGCCACCTGCTCACGCAACAAATTCTGCAGCACCTTTAACAGGGTATTGATGGTGATGGTATTGGGCACCAGCTCCTCCACCAGCTTCGGCGATTTTTCGCCGAGCAGGTCGAGCCATTTCTGCACTTCCTCATGGCCGAGCAATTCGTAGGTGTGCTGCTGCACAATCTGGTTGAGGTGCGTCGCCACCACGGTGCTGGCGTCCACCACCGTATATCCCAGGGTCTGCGCCTGGTCCTTCTGGCTCTCATCGATCCAAATCGCGTCGAGACCGAAGGCGGGATCTTTGGTCTTGGCGCCCTGCAAGCTGCCGAACACCTGGCCGGGATTGATCGCCAAAAATTTGTCGGGGTAAACCTCGCCCTCGCCTATGGCGACGCCCATGAGGGTGATGCGATAGGCGTTGGGCAGAAGATCCAGGTTGTCGCGGATGTGCACGGGCGGCACCAGGAAACCTGTGTCCTGGGATAGTTTTTTGCGGACGCCCTTAATGCGGCCGAGCAGCTCGCCGCGCTGATTGCGATCGACGAGAGGAATCAATCGGTAGCCCACTTCCAGGCCGAGTATGTCCACGGGGGTTACATCGTCCCAGGACACTTCAGCCGGTTCCTGGGTGCGGTCGGTTTTATTTTCCAGGGCCGGCAGCGCCGGCGCCGAATGTCCACCGCTCATTCCGCCTGCACCGGCACCCGGCGTGAGGGTGCGCAGCTTGGGCTTGGCCTCTTCCACCACCTCGGCGACGTTTNNAAATAAATATAGTAAGCAAGGGCCGCGCAACCAAATCCCAACGTGAGAAACGCCAAATGAGGCATGCCGGGGATCAGGCCCATGATAATCAGGATGGCCGCGGTGACGCCGAGCGCTTTCGGGGAGTTGAACATCTGCCCGGTCACCTGGGTATCCATATCCTGCGAACTGTTGGCGCGGGTCACTATGATGGCCGCGGCGGTCGACAGCAGCAGCGAGGGAATTTGCGAAACCAGGCCGTCGCCAATGGTGAGCAGCACATAGATTTGCAGGGCACCGACAAATTCCAGATCGTGCTGGAACATGCCCACGATCAAACCGCCGATGACGTTGATAAACAGAATCATGATGCCGGCGACGGAGTCGCCGCGCACGAATTTGCTCGCACCGTCCATC
>DJFO01000092.1:234-3962 GCA_002432555.1 Marinagarivorans sp. UBA5870 | reverse complement strand
GCAAGGATCTGGCCTATGTGCTCGCCAACCTGGACCAACTGATCATCAAGCCGATTTTTCGCGGCATGGGGCGCAGCCGGACCGGCCCCGACCTCAGCGCCACCGAACGCCAGGCGCTGGTCCTGCAGATCCAGGCCCAGCCCCATCTTTATGTGGCGCAGGACCGGATGGTCCCATCGCATGTGCCCACGGTGGTCGACGGGCAGTTGCAGCCGCGCCCGGCCATCCTGCGCACCTTCGCCGTCGCCAGCGAGACCTCCTATTTGGTGATGCCCGGTGGTTTAACGCGGGTCGGCCTCACCCTGGGTTCTCCGCTGATTTCCAACCAGATCGGCTCCACCAACAAGGACACCTGGGTGGTGGCGTCGGAGCCCGAGCGCTCGGTCGAAAACACGGCGGTGGGTGAACGGCGGCCTCAGCAACAGCAGACCGTCGGCCTGCCGAGCCGGGTGGTGGAAAATTTGTTTTGGCTCGGCCGCTATGCCGAACGGGCGGAGGCGTCTCTGCGCATTTTGCGCACTACCTTTGTGATGCTGAACGGTGCCGAGATCCTGCCGCACAGCTGCCGCCACCTGCTGTTGCGCGCGGTGACCGAGGTCACCGCAACTCATCCCGGCTTCACGGTGCAATCCGCGCTCCTCGATGAGCCGGAGCAGGAACTGCTGGCCGTCGTACTCGACGCGGCGCGGCTCGGGAGCGTCAAAGCCTGCTTCAACGCCATGCTCAACTGCGCTGAGGAGTCGAAGGAACTCTTGTCCTCCGACACCCTGCGAGTGATCAATGACGTGCGCGATGTTTTGACGGGTCTGGACGCGGCGCTGCAGGGCGGGTTGGTGTCCGCACCGGAAGAAGCCCTCGATCCGCTGGTCACCGCGCTCATGGCGCTCTCCGGCCTCGCCCAGGAGAGCATGATCCGCGGCGTCGGTTGGCGTTTTATGGAAATCGGCCGGCGCCTCGAGCGCGGGTTGCAAACCATTACTTTGATCCGCGCGCTGCTGGTGAAGGCGCTGCCCGATGGTGAGCAGGCGGCCCTGCTGCAGGCGATGCTGCAGGTGCTGGAAGTACTCATTACCTACCGCCGACGATACCGCGCCCGTATGGATATGGCCCAGGGGCTCGAGTTGACCCTGATCGACACCAGTAACCCGCGCTCCCTGCTGTACCAGTTCGAGCAGTTGCAGAATCATATCAGCCAACTGCCGGAGGTCGGCATTTCGAGTCGGGAGCTGCAGGCTGAACAGCGCGCTCTGTTGGAGGCCAATACAACGCTTCGCCTCAGCCATCTGGTGGACCTGGCCCGCGCCGGTGAAGAAAGTCAGCGCCGGGACGAGCTGGACCAGGTGCTCGGCCGCCTCTACCACCTGCTCACCACTATAGGCACGGCGGTCAGCGACAAATATTTCGATCACCGCGTCGGGCCGCAACAGCTGGTGCGCGCCGTGTGGGAGGGTTGATGCGCTTTCGAATTCTCCATACCACCCGGTATCACTACAACATCGATGTCGGCCGCTGTTACAACCTCGCGCACATGGTGCCGCGGGACACCGCGCGACAGACCTGCACCCGGCACCATATTCGCGTCACCCCCGATCCCGCTCATACCCACAAACATCAGGATTACTTCGGCAACAGCGCCTACTATTTCGCCATTCAAAAGACTCACCGGGAATTGTGCATCACCGCTGAGAGCGAGGTGGAGATGCAGGAGCGGGTGGCGGTGCCGGGCCTCGCCTTCGGCCTCACGTGCGCCGAGGTGCTGGCGCGCCTGAGGCTCGGGGCCGATTCCGAAATCCTGCTCGCTCGGGAGTATCTGCTCGACTCCCCCATGATTCGCACCTTCGGCGCCCTGCGCGACTATGGCAGTCAATCCTTGCGGCCCGATCGCCCGTTTTTGTCGGCGGTGTTGGAACTCAACGAGCGCATCTATCGCGACTTCACTTACGACCCTGGTTTTACCACCCTAGCGACTCCGTTGCAGGACGTGCTAGCGCACAAGCGTGGGGTTTGCCAGGATTTTGCGCATTTCGCCATAGGCTGCCTGCGCGCCTGCGGCTACGCGGCCCGCTACGTCTCCGGTTACCTGGAAACCCTACCGCCGCCCGGCCAGGAAAAACTGCAGGGTGCCGACGCGACCCACGCCTGGTTCGCGGTTTATTCGCCCGAGGAAGGCTGGTTCGAATTCGATCCCACCAACAATAAGATGGCGTGCGAGCAGCATATCCTCACCGCCTGGGGCCGCGACTACTCGGACGTGACGCCCCTGCGCGGGGTAATTTTTGGCGGCGGGGACAAGCATGAACTCACTGTGGCGGTGACGGTGGAGCGGTTGTAGGGTCGGACGGCCCGCGTAGGGCCGAGGTCAGCCTCTCACTGCGTCACTCCCGCGCAGGCGGGAATCCAGCGGGTAGGTACAAACCGGGCACATAGGTAACAGAGGGCCGCCTCTCAGCCCGTCTGATAAATCACCACCTGATTGCGCCCTCCACGTTTGGCATTGTAGAGCCCGCGGTCGGCGGTATCGATCCACATAGTCGGATCGGTGATTTTCGGTGAGAGTTCGGCTATGCCGAGGCTGATGGTGTAGTTGATGATGTTCTTCTCATACACGACCGAGTTCGCCTCGATTTTGGTGCGCAGCCGCTCGGCAACCACTTTGGCTCCCACCGCGTCCGTATCCACCAATATCACGGCAAACTCCTCGCCACCGTAGCGGCCGGCCACGTCGCTCTCGCGCAGGCCGTCGCGCAGGGCGGCCGCGGTGCGCCGTATCACCTCATCGCCGGCCGGGTGGCCGTAGCCATCGTTGATCTTTTTGAAATGATCGATATCGAACATGATCAGCGAGCAGGCGTGCTGGTAGCGCTGAAAGCGTTTGAATTCCTGGCGCAGGGATTGCTCCCAGGTTTTGCGGTTGAGCAGGCCGGTGAGACCGTCGGTGCGGCTGATTTGATGCAGCTGGGCGTTGGCTTTCTGCAATTGCAGGCGGTTGACCGCCACTTCCGTGACGTCGTAGACGATCAAACAAATATGGTTGACCTGCCCGCGCGCGTCGGTCAACGGCAGGATCGTGCAGTTCTGAAACATGTGTTCTGCAATGCCGGTCACTGGCCGGTAATTCTTGAAGCGGAATAGATAAGGCCGCTGCTCCCAGGTAGTAAACGAAGCGTTGTGCAGCACCGTGACCGATTGCAGCTTGCGGCGAAACCAAGCCTCGGGCAGCTCGGGAAAAATCGTGAAGATGCTTTGATCGAGCACATCGCTGGAGGCTTTGGCGCTGTGATTTTGCATGAAGCCGTTCCACAGCTTGACCTTCATTTCCAGGTCGAGCACCACCAGCCCCACGTCAATGTTGTGGAGCACGTCCATCAACCAGTGGAATTCGTTGAGAAAGTCTTTCGGGCTGGTCGTCATACTCAACTTAGGAGATAGTCCAGTTTTTTGCACAGAAGGTCGATAGAGTCCTCGGTCAAAATCAACAGGAGATCGCAATTGACGTTGTAACCTTCCAACTTATAGTTGATTTCCGTCACCAGCGCCTGTTGCCAGGTGGCCTCTTTCGGATTGAAAAGTTCTTCCAGGCGCTGATGTTGGCCGAGCACCATCGGCGGACCAAAGCTAAAAGTCATGTCGATCTGTTCGGCGATTCCGCGCAGACACGCACCGAAGAGAACGTTGGTGGTGTCCATCAGCAATTCCCGCTCCGCCTGTTGATCCAGTTCATCGTCGTA
>DJFO01000092.1:0-124 GCA_002432555.1 Marinagarivorans sp. UBA5870 | reverse complement strand
GCCTGCCCCATGGCGACATTGGTTACCTCTTGCAGGCAATCCCGGTAATCTTCGCTCAGGTGTACGGTGGGGCTCATGCCTCGACTCATGTGAAATCGCTGGGTGTAATATCTATTCTAGTCGC
>DJFO01000273.1:9396-12289 GCA_002432555.1 Marinagarivorans sp. UBA5870 | reverse complement strand
GACCGGGGACGGGGAACTTGTATATCGCTTGCGGGGGCTACTTTGCCACTTTCTCTGGGCCGGCCTAAGGGCCGGCCGCCCTGCCCTACGGGGGTCGTCCTACGCGGGTCGCCCTGCGCGGGCCGCCCAACCTACCGGTGGAAGCGCGCCGCGTGGTTTACTCGGCCACCAGCTTAACCACGCTATAGTTTTTTCGTCCAGCGATCATCAGGTATCCATTTTCCGTTAGGCCTATTTCCCCGCCGTAGGTAAGGTCCTTGACGGCTGCCCCATCGGACAGCCTTATAAAACGGGTCCCGTGGGTCCGCGAGGAAACAATCAAATGACCCTTTGTTACGATCGCAGAATCATAATCCGGGACTTCCAAATGGCCCTCCCATTTTTTTAAACCCGTCGACCGGTCGAAGGCTTCAATATAGGGTGTGACCTGGTTGTGCAGACCATAAATATTTTCCGGATCCGCATAAACATCGTCATAAAGACGAGATTCCACCGGATAGTGGTGCGTCCATCGATTTTCGCCGCCTAAAGTTGCAAAGTCTGCCGCAAATGACGTTATACAGTCTCGCGTCAAGGCGACCACCGAATTATCGGAGAGGTAGGGGACGGCGGTAGCCGTCGAACTACTGGAGACTAGGTCACCAGAGCAGGCCCAGCCAAAAGCGGATTCGAGCTTACCGGTATTCACATCCACGACAAAAAACAACGTGGACGGGAGGACGGACTGGAGAAATAAACGGGAGTCACTCAAGGTAGGAACGGGTGTGAAGGTGTTACTGAAATACATCGGATAGTCGCTAAAATCAAAGAACCATTTTGTGGATCCATCCGTGCCGGAGATTCTTACGATTCCGAATGGATTCTCATCCGGCGTAAAGTAGAGGTCGCCTGCGTAGGGAGTGACGGGAAAATCAATAAGAGGGGTAAACTCGCTCGTCTCGAATAGGGTGCCGCCGGTGTCGGCGTCGAGTGCAATAAGTTTGCGATAGCCGTCAAACGAAACCGCCGTAATATAAATCTTTCCATCCGCATAGGCGGGAGGGGAAAACGCATCACCGGCGTTGGCATATGTCTCGTTATTCGCATGAAACTCATCATGCTTACGGCTCCAGAGGATCGCGCCTGTCGTCACATCAACCGCGTGGATACCCGGGTCTCGGTAAGGGTCGCTGGCGAGTGTCCTGCTGCTGTCCTCCCCGTCCGAGATAAACATCGTGTTGCCGTAAGCAACGGGCGCATGCATATTGAAGTCCGTGTGCGTCACCCAAAGGGGATTAATCGCATCGACATCGATCTCCAAAGGAACGTAACCCGTATGCTGCTCCGTGCCACGATAGGTCGTCCAGGGACGGAGTTCTGAAAAACGATCGTCCGGCGTATATTCGGCAGCATCCAAAATATTGACGGTGAGGTGAATTTCGCGCTCGGCATTGCCTCCTACGGCTATATTCACTTCGTATTCGTTGTCAAAATTCGCATCGTTTGGCAGATCATAATTGGGCGGGTCGACAAAATGGACGTTGCCCGAGTCAATATCGATAACGAAATGAATCTCGTCGAATCCAACAATAAAATCGATAGGCTCGCCGCGTACCCCGTCGATCGCATAGATGTTGAAAACGGGCTCGTCGGTGTTCTCCGAGACATTTACCGCACGACTTATCAGACCCGTATGGTTAACAACCGCGGCTGGAGTGGGGGCCGGAGTCGCGGCGTTTTTAGCCGTTCCGCTTGAGCTGTCGCATCCCATACAAAAACAAGAAACCAAGCAAAACATATAACGAAGCGCTCGAATCCGTAGCAAACTAGACTGCTGCTCGCTAAATCTTTCGGATCGATCCCCGACAAAACCGGGTAAATTAAAAATCTTCATAAACTGGTGGCGCCTTTATTGCGGCAGTTTATAACTGCTCGAATTTTCCTTGGCAGTGTACCTCAGAACACGTGTCTAAAATCAACTTGCTCACACCCGCTGGGGTAGCGAAATGGAATATGTCTGTTGGCGACATGATTCCTGATCGAAATAGAGTGCAGCGTTAGGTCTCGTACCGCGGTCTCTTTTTTTTCAAATACCTACGGTAACGGACACGAGCGAACAAGCAAGCACATGCTCAATACCACTGGCTCTCGGGCATGCCGATTCGAAGCGGCTGAGATTTTTAACGATTGCAGAACGGGTGTCGGAGGCGAGAACTTCGTCAAAAATTCCCGAGATTGCAAAGGAGGAGACGGGGGCCTTAGCCCCCTGAAGGGTCGGAACTACCTTTTCCGTGATACTAAATTTCCGTCGGTCGTCTTAATAGCTTAATAACTTAGTAGCTCCGGCAGTAGCTCCGGCAGTAGCTCCGGTAGTAGGTAGCTCCGGAAATCCTCTACCGCCTGATCCATGAGAGCGTTCTCGACGCGCAAGTGGAAGCATTCAAAAACTATTTCCTCCACCGTCTGCCTCGAGCGATCAGCAATCCGAGCACCAACAATAGCGTCGTTGGAGACATGGCGCCACCTCCGACATTACCACCAGACGAGGAAGTGCTTGTAGAAGAGCTGGTAGAGGATGAAGAGGATGAGCTGCTACTCGAAGAACTGCTTGATGACGAACTGCTCGAGGATGAGCTGCTGGATGACGAGCTGCTGGATGATGAAGAAGAACTCACGCCTTTTTTCACCAAAATTCCGCCCAGCGTTCCGTTATCGATTTGGCTGGAAACGGTTATGGTGAGATTGCCGTCGGATACCGCAGCGCTGACTGGGGTTGGTGTGTAAGCGACATCATGCCCGACCATGGCGAATAAATCGAAATTGGTGAGTATCGGGCGCCCTTCAACACTCACGTTGAACCGGCGGGTGTCGGATGCCTGCTGGTACAGCTCGGCAAAGTGCAATGTGACATCGT
>DJFO01000273.1:0-9326 GCA_002432555.1 Marinagarivorans sp. UBA5870 | reverse complement strand
GTGGAGTGCAGGCTTCCGCTGGTAAAATACACGTCCGGCTGGTAATAAACATTGTTGAAATAATCGCCGGTTGCTCCGCCGACATCAATCGCAGCGACCACGTCAGGCGTGTTTAATGGTTGAAAACCACGGGTGACATTCGCGACCACCTTGCACGTTTTGCCCCACTCCGTTCCCCATCCATTGCGATCCACGTCCGCATTCATATCACAGCAAATAGGCGAACCGTCGGAGGCGCCGCAATTTTCCGGCGCACCGACCATCTGGTACCAGTTAAAATTTAATCGCCCGCGCGCTCGGAAATACAAATGGTTGACGCCCGATACGCCAGACAGGGCGGCGGTTATAGTGCGAAAATTGTTGAGGCCACCGGTGGCCGGCACTTGAAGAGTACCTACGAGCGTGCCGGTTTCGCTGCCCAAACGGATTTCGAGCGTGGTGGCGGTACTGGCCGCAACATTCGCTTCAATCATGCTCGCGCCCGTTTTGAAATCCACGCCGGACACCCGATACCAGTCATTGTTGTCCATTTGAACGTGCATGGAGCCATCGCCATTGCGTTCGGTTTCTATACCCGACTGGCGGTCGATGATTTCCGCTTCGCTCTTTTTGAACGGATCGAAATTTTTAATCTGGGGAACGCCGGCGCGCGTCGGCGTTATTCTGTTCATAACAGTGCCGTTGTAGCTCAGCAAATCGACGTTCATCGATCGTTGATAAATGCTGCCGGTCCCGTTACCCGGGCCATTCGCCCAAACGGTTTGGTTGTGATAGAAGGCGTACCACTGACCCTTGTATTCAATGAAGGAATGGTGATTGTTGCCGTTGAAGTTATCCCACGGCTGGGGGATGACCGTACCGCGATGGGTATAGCCCGTCATGGGGCTACTGCTGGTCATGTACTCAATCGTTGGGGCGCCCCCGGTATAATTTTTTGAATAACTGAAGTAATAAACACCGTTACGTTTATGGATGTATGAAGCTTCGAAAAAATTGGGCGCATCGACCGTTACGGCGGGGCCGTCTGGCCCCATCAGGTCATCTCTTAGCTTTACGACGCGCGCCTGACCGGGGCCACCTCCGCCAAACGTCACGTAAACCGAATTATCGTCATCCACCAGAACACCCGGGTCGAATAACCACTGAACGTTCGCATTCTGCGTGTTCTGCGCTGTGATCACGGGGGCGCCCTTGATATCCACGTACGGCCCCTCCGGCTTGGTCGCCCGTAAAATGCCGAGGCCGGACGTGACATTGGGGAAGATCAAATAGAAGTTGCCGTTGCGCTCAAATAAATCCGGTGCGTAGGCGCCGAATGCCCAGGTGGTATGGGTTCGAGCGGCAAAGATGATGCCGTGGTCCTGCCAGTTCACCATGTCGTCGGACGACCACAAAAAGTAGTCCTGCAGCTCCTCATAAGATTTGGAACCGTCAGGATCGTGCGTAGTGATCACATACACGCGGTCATTCAACACCGCGGCCGAAGGGTCGGCGGTGTACACGTGGGAAACCAAGGGGTTATCCGCTACAGCGCCGGTGGCCGCGCCGGCGATCAGGCACGCCGCGGCGAGCGATTTCAATCGAACGGGCAAGGCCGCATAATTCTTTTTTAAGTCTTGGGTGAAAAATGCCAGGGATGGTCCAGTCATGTCTTATCTCATTATTATGAAGGTGAGTGAAACTGAGTGGGTCTGGGGTATTCCTGACGGAATTTGTCCACCGGTTACGGCAACATGACCGCGAAATGATAATTCCGTCACATTTCCACCGAGCGCTTGCTCACCACCGGGGCCGTACCCGTAAAGATCCGTCACTCTTGCCCTGCTCCAAAGTTTCCGTCCATAAACTCTTTTGAGCTCAGCACCCCAATAATCCTATAACTTGTGCCCCCTTCAGTTATTGAAATAAACGCATTTTTAATAAAAATATTTGTCTTTTTTTAACTATTCTCACCCCTAGTTCTAGTGCCGGCTCACGGCTATAGGTGATTCCACCACTGAGCACCTGATAAGGCTTGCGACGGTGAACGAGAAAAACGTGACCAAGGTCCCATTGGAAGCGCACCGCCTTTTAGGTCGAATCTTGATCAGTGAGCCATTGGTGTGCTGAAGCCAATTGAGGGGAATATTTCTTGGGAAACTCCACGACACCCGTACCAAAACGCCACACCTCTGCGGTGTTAGGTCGCGTTTATGTGAATTTTTTTCCCCACTGTCTTTGCAACTTTTACCTGAGCCAGCCGTAATTCTTGTCTACCGGCCGTTTCGGGCCGTTCCCGATAATAAAGAGGCAAAGCAGATGCTCAGTTTTCGTCCATTCAATCCATCTCGTTTTTTAATGCCGGTGATATCCGCGCTCTTGATGTCCTGTGGAGGGACGCAACCGGACAATGTCCAAACCGGAGAATGCCTCGGCAATCGAGTGATTTCCGATGCTCAGGCGCTCCAGTCGCTGGCCGGCTGCACCCGCATTCAGGGAAACCTGACCATCTACAAGGTAACAAGCCTACAATCTCTCGACCAGCTAGAGAGTATTCATGGTGATTTGATCATTGGCTTTCGTCGGCGGGACGATAATCCCTGGGAAGAGGAAGGGACTATGGGCGTGCAGGATCTTGCCGGCCTGGAGAATCTCACCAGCATCACCGGAAGCTTGCAGATCGCGCGCAATCCTGTCCTGCAGTCGCTGGAGGGATTGAACAATCTATCCAACCTGGGTGGCAATCTGATTATCGGCGGCGGCGACGTCAATCCCGGTTTTGGAGGCGACGCCGACNNAATCCGGTGCTGACAGAAATCGACGCGTTGGAAAAACTCACCCGCATCAACGGCGACCTGATCATTACGCACAACCCGCTGCTGGAGAGCCTGGAGGGCCTGGCGAATGTGCAAGCTGTCCATGGTGACTTTCTCATAGGTCCGGTTCCCTATTTTGTGGGAAACTCGATCGCCTTGCGTTCTACAGGCCTAAAGAATTTGGAAGAGGTCACGGGGGACTTCCGAATAATGGGGGACAGCCTGCTGCAGAATCTCGATGGGCTGGAAAAGTTGCAAAAGGTAGGCGGGATTTTAGGTATTTACGAGCATAGGAGGCTGACGGATATCAAGGCACTAGGCAGCCTCAAGGAAGTGGGAGGGCTTGAAATAACCTTTAACGATAAGCTGGGGGACCTGTGGGGCCTCGATCAGCTGCGGAATATCCACAGCCTGGGGCTGGCGATAGCCTTCAACCAAAGCCTGAAAGATATAAGCGCGCTTCACAGGATCCAAAATATTGGTGATCTGGAAATTCAGAGGAATGCACAACTGGAAAGTCTCAGCGGCTTAGACGCGGTGGAAACGGTAGAGAGAGATCTTATTATCCGCGAAAACCCGCTTTTGACCAGTCTGGATGCGTTAAGCAGCTTGCGCAAGGTGGGCGGCTCTATAATTATCGAGGGCAACCCGCTGATTTCCGAGACGGAGGTGGAGAATATAGCTGCTCAATTAGCGGTAGCTGACGCGGATCTGCTCCACTAGCTGAGACGCGAAGGCAAATGAAACTGTAAAAAAACGCGTTCGGGCAGACGCCCGAACGCGTGGCTTGTATTGGACCTACTTTCTCACTCCCGCCAGCCCATAAAACATTGTGACAGGGGCACGGTCATTATCGAGCAAGGGTTAATAGCGAGACATTCGGGAAGAAGGATAAATTGAAAGCACCCAATCATCCGTGCGCAAGGTTTTGTCCAAATCGGCGGGCCCCAGAACTTCGAACACATATTCGTCCTGCTCCATAGGAATAGGCTCACCCACAAGGGCGAGCTGCGAAGCGTGCTGGGTGCGCTGCTGAATATCGTCGAAGCTCACACCCTCGCGGGTGGTGATCAACCATTTTTGACGCATCGTTTTCTCATCAAGACGCAGCGATTCCATCGCGCAAGTAGGTCCATGCGGAAAATGCGTCGATTATTCCATAACCATAGTCGCGATTCCATCCGGACGACGCCCCGCTGCGCCAGGCGGAAGTCAGCAGAGCCGCTTTTAATTGCGCGGGCGTCGTTTTGGGAAATGCCTGCATGAGCAGTGCCGCTACGCCTACCGCCAAGGGCGTGGCCGCCGAGGTGCCGCTGTCAAACGATTTTGCGCCGCCTCCGGCGGGTCGCTTGGGCCCGAGATGGGCGTAAAAATGTGAATAGGATGCTATGTCGGGTTTCCGCGCGGCAAACATGCCGGGCCCCTGCGCGGAGTAGCCCAGGCGCTTGCCGACCTTGTTTACCGCGGCGACCGTAATGACCTCTTCGATGCTGTTAGTGGCATGGATGGATCGACCGGGTCCAACGCCGGAAATGTCACAAGCAGCTGACGGACAATCCTCTCCGCAATTTCCGGCGGCAAAAAAGCAACCCACTCCCGCGGCGGCGACTTCTCGCACCTTGCGATGAAACGGGTGGTTGAGATCGTGTATTTCGTGCCTGGGATACCTGGCCTTCGGCGGCACGCCGACAAACCCGTAACTGTTATTGGTGAGATGGGGTTTGCCGGTCATTCTTTTTAAATTGAGAATATGCTGGTACATGCGCAACCCTTCGCCGGACTCCGCCGTGAGCATTGGATAATCCAGCAGCGTCACATTAGGAGCGCTCAGCAGTATATCCGCAGCGCACATGGAGCCGTGACTTCTCATGGGAGCCAAACCCGGCGGTTGACTGGCGGGCCCATCGTAGCCGCCCCCGATCGGATACGCGGCTTGATGGATTCCGTCATCCACCACCGCCACCACCACGCCACGGCCATTTAATTTGGCCGCCCATAAAGCATCGATGCGCAGCAGCTCGCGAATTTCGTGCATGCTAGCAATCAGCTGGTAATCGCAGTCCGGTGTGGCCTGGATCGGTTTGCGCGCAGCGAGGTATGTCATGGGAGAAGACGGCCAAACAATAACGCCGGATTTTTTGCGCAGCCGGGCAATGCGATCTTTTGGAATGGAAACCTCGATGGCCGTAGTAGCGGAGGCAATATCGGGAGATACCTCGTCACTCGCGAATTTGGACAGCCGCCGCCAGCTCTCGTCGGCTGTGGTCACCGGGCCGGAAACCATGGGAATGGGAATCGATTCCTTGTGCAGCTCACAGTCATAACCCACCAGCGCATTCATTAAAGACTCCGCAGCGGACGTTCTGTCCGATTCGCTCGCGATATTCAATGAGTAGCGCTCGAAAGAGCGTTTTTGCGGCTTATCGAGTTCGACAATGACATTTAAGCGTTCGGGCATGGGTTTATCTCCAGATTCTTGACTGATTCGGAGGAGCCGTTTATTCAGACAAATAGCTCCTCCCACGAAAATCCACGTGACTTGGAATCCTCTCTACAAGCGGCACAGAGCCAGAAACAGACCTGAATATTCTCGGTAATGCCTGGTGGTAAGAAAAAGAAAGTCGTCGCGAAATAAGAGATGGAGCAAAAAATAAAACCGCGCCTTATGTCCTATAGGCCGATCTTCAAAAACGGGTCACCGTTAAATCCGCACGTACTCCGCCTTCACCCAGCCAGACAGGTTCACCCGGTCCGCCACCTTCACCTGCAACCAGCCGAAGGNNGGGCGAAGCAACGACGGGAGCGTCGATTTGAGGAGCGGATCGGATATTCAGCTTGCTGGCCGTCACTATGCCGAGGCGGAGAGGCGGGTGGATCTGCGTTGGCCCTGGCTGCCCGAGGATTGTCTGGGATGCAACAACGGCGGGAGTGGATTGCGCGCGGTCATCCTCGCTGCGTTCGCGCTCGATGAGTCGGCGGCGCAGGAGGTCCAGCGGAAATGCGGGACCGGGATCCGTCTTCCGCCCCGGGGATATTTCTTCGTGGCCGAGTATTTCGCGAATCGCGGGGTATCTTTCGCAGAGGGTGAGGCATAGGGTGAAAGCGGCTTCGATCTGGGCATTGGGATAACTCAGCCAGTAACTGGGGCTGCCTTCATTGCGGTGCACTGCTTGGATCACCTCCTCTGCGGCAAAACTATGCCCTAAAGCGAGAAAATTTCCGCCCTCGGTACGGTTAAGACGTCCGGGGTTATCCAACTCAACGCCGAGCGAAAAGTGGTTGTAACCGCTGCGACCACCGAAGCTGCTTTTTCCCGCATGCCAAGCGACTGTGTCAAATGTTACAAGTTGAGTAATGCGGCCGTCTCGCCCGATCACAATATGCGCCGAAGCCTTGGCAACCGGGTTGCACAGCCAAGATACGGATGATTCAGCGCTGAGACCACCGGTGTAATGAATAATGATGGCGTCGGGAAAACCCGCGGAAAAATGGCCCCCGTGATTGGGTGACGCTTTGAAGGGAACCTCTATGAGCCGGCCTTGGTCATCGATACGCATGATAATTCCCCTCAACCGACTGCGTCGTCGCGGGTCGGCCGGCGGCTTCCGGTAATGCCCCTGACGACTTTATTGTTCACACCCATTTTTTCGGCCGAGCGCCCGATGCTCCAAGTGCTGACTATGCCGGCCCACGCCCACCAAAATTCTTCCGGAAGCTCCAGGTATTGCGCCTTGCAGGTCACCACCGTCTGACCATTCGCAGCGGATTCAACGCAACTTTCCGGGGCGTTGCCGCCCATCAACGCGATTCCTGGCACTACGGTGTAGTTGAGAAGAATAAACGCCAAACCGGCATAAACTACGGTTGGCCGCGCCCGTTTGGTGAAGGGATCACCCTGATTGAGCTCGGCAACCAGCACCCGCTCTTTGGCCGTCATTTCGGCCGTGGCGCTCTCTTCCAACATCTGCTCCCGCTTGAGCACCAGTTCCTGCATGCGGAGGTTGAGCTCCTGCTTTTCCTCCCCGCTGAGATGAAATTGGTCGGCCACACTGCCGATCTGCTCGACCAGCGAGCCCGCGCCGCCTTTTAAAATATCCGAAAAAAAACCCATAGATCCTCCGATTCCTTGAACAATCTAGTAAAAAGTCCGGCTTCTTCAAACCAGCCGAACACTCAAAGGGTGGCCGACAATATCCAATACAAAAAATAGCTGATTTATTCTGTCTTCAATTGACCCAAAGGCTGTCAAACCAAAATAACTGCATTCCAAGCTTTGATCCGGAGGTCTCGGTAGGTTGCGGAAAGCATTGCTCCGAGAATATCNNAATATCTTTCCGCACGAAAACTTCACGTTCGCTACCTCAAATCTCGAATCGAGAATCTGGCATTTTGACAGCCGCATAAGGCCAGATGAAGATTTGAATTCTTATGGGTATTCGTTGGCCGCGACCAAACAGATAGGCATCACAAAAAAGTGAAAGAAGAGAAAAAGAAAAAAATCCGCTCCCTATGCGGTCTCTATGAAAACACAACGAACCGAAGATGAAAAGGCGAGGAGTTGAAGCCTGCGCCACTATTTATTCTGCTAGTCCGCTAGTCTGCGGAAACTCGCGATGGTTCGACTTTCAATCCACGCGCAAAGTCGCCACTATTCTTTTGCGTCTTTTGCGCATCATAGGCGTGGCCGGTGGAATTTATACCAGCGCCCATTTCTCCGACCACCGTGGGATCATGGGTGCCGAGTCTCGACCTCCCAAGTGATCCCGGCCCCAACTCGTTGGAGGGGTTCAGGTATTCTCTGCCGGAAAATCCCGCGCTGATTGTTTCGAAGGCTCCATCCAACTCGCAAAATCCATCGTCCATGCCCAATATCAGGAGCTCCAACGCACTGGTGTTGCCGGAGCTGCTGGACGATGATGAACTACTGGATGAACAGTGAGATGGAACATTTCATTACGGGATAACGGCAATATTCACCCTCAGCGAATCCCACAGGGTTTTCGCACACATCTTCAGAACCGCGTCTGCACTCATCCGCTTTTTTCGGGATTCGGAAAAATTATAAAGACCACCAGCTTTAAATTTGATGATAAAACCGTAAACATGCTTGAAGATTTAAAACGGCGCATCAATGCCTCCTCACGCAAGGAAGTGATTCGCAAAATGGCCATGTCGTCGTTGTGGGCCCAGAGCGCGCAAATACCCTTGCCGCCCTGCTCCGCCTTGAGAAATGCCTCCATGACTTCTTTGCCTTTACTGCGGCTGAATTCTCCGGTCTGGGAGCGCAGGATTCTGGCATCCTTGTATTGTGCGATGACTTTAAATCCCTTCATTCGGTCGATGGACGCCGTCGCGCCCACCGTACCCTTAATTTCGACTATATCGCACTGGCCCTGGGTATTTTCCATTAACCAACGCGCCGCTTTACGCCCCTCTTCCACAAAATCGGATGCAACCCGCGTGAGATACAGCGACTCGTCCTCCAAGGCCATATCGCGATCAATGATGACCACGGGAATTCCGGCGCGTTTGGCTTCCATCAAAACCGGTTTCCAGCCGGTTTCCACGACCGGCGCGACCAAAATCGCATCGACGCCCTGGGCGATAAAACTCCGCACAGCTTTGATCTGGTTTTCCTGCTTTTGCTGNNTGCAAAGGATGTGCGCCAGCTGTTGATTGCGCCAATTTCAGAAAAGCCGACCACGATCGGCCGGGTGCCGGATGATGGAGGTGCCTCGGGCGACTTACCGCAACCGAGAATGGACAACAGCATTACGGAGCACAGAATTCTTCGCATATCTCAGCCTTTTTGACATTATTATTTTTATGAATTCTATTCTGCGTATCCGCAGCCGGTCGCGAACGACTCATCCTGCGGACCGGCGTAGCACACTCGCCCTCTCCCCTACGCGGGCGGCCGCGCCCCGAAAATCAAACAAGGTCGCGGTGGTGGAGGTGAGATTCGTCAAAGGTACAATCATCATATGATATCGCCGGTGCCCTTACGAGATAATCGTGTCACACTCTGACGTATCCGATGAACGGAGCTTTGCTACTCTACCCCCGAATCGTTGTAAACTCAGCACGGCTGCCCATATGCGCCGTTTATCGAGCCGATTGTGAAACGCGCCGGATCAAGTCTGCCAATTTCGTCGTTGGCCAATCGCGAACNNTCACAAATGGATAAATGCATAAAGAATGCAGAACGCATAAAGAATGAAGGAATGAATGTAGGCGGTCAGCGACTTTGATCGGTTCATTTTCCCCGGTCGTAGGACTAGGATATGACCACTTTTTTTACAGATTGATCTCATGGCTATAGCTCAACCGAAAAACCTGAATGCCCGCACGGTGGAACGCNNCGATCGAACCGGAATTATGTGTTGAGCTGGGGGTGAGCCGGCCCGTCGTGCGTGAAGCGACCAAAATCCTCGCTTCCAAAGGCATGCTGTGCTCCAGGCCCAAGGTCGGCACCATTGTGCAGAGCAAAGGCTCTTGGAATTTGCTCGATGCGGATGTGCTGGGTTGGAT